>NZ_JBEYFS010000011.1:31241-85315 GCF_040634475.1 Streptomyces sp. NPDC007095 | reverse complement strand
CGGGCCTGAGGTGTCGGGCCTGAGGTGTCGGGCCTGAGGTGTCGGGCCTGAAGCGTCGGGCCTGAAGTGTCGAGCCCCCAGGTTTTGGGCCTGAGGTGTCGGGCCTGAGGTGTCGGGCCTGAGGTGTCGGGCCTGAAGCGTCGGGCCTGAAGTGTCGAGCCCCCAGGTTTTGGGCCTGAGGAGGTCAGGCCTGAAGCCGAAGGGTCAGCAGGAAGAAGAGGCCGGCCAGGGCTCCGGCCGACCAGCGGACCAGGCGGGGATGCTCCGCCTGTACGCCCACCAGGGCCACCGTGAACACGACCAGACCTGTGAACCCGAGTCGTGTCTGCACCAGCTGGGACACGCAGAATTCGATTCCTATGCCTACCAGTTGAAAGAAGATCATGGTTCCCACCCCCGTCCACTTCAGTGAATCGATCAACTAACTGTCCAATTGGACTGGTTGCCTTGAATCTGGTCTGCCCTATCTCTTTGATCCCTTAACGAGTCAGTCCACTTCAAGCTTTTCGGCGGCCGAATCCAGCCGCCAATGTGACTGGAAGCGGTTTGTCCGTGAGGTGAGCGAGGTACGGTCGCGGTGTGACGGAAGAACGCGGCGACGGAGGCGGAACGGAGTTCGAGCGCGTCATGGAGACGCTGCGCGCCCGGATCGCCGACGGCACGTACGCGGTGGGATCCCAGCTGCCCCCCCAACGTGAACTCGCCGAGGAACTCGGGGTCTCACGCGACACCGTGCAACGCGTGGTGCGGGAGATGAACAGCGAAGGCTGGATCAAGTCCCGTCAGGGCAGCGGAACGCGTGTGGTGAAGAGCCCGATACACCTGGGCGCGCCGCAGAAGGAGGCACCCAGGGTGCGTGCGGCCCTGGGCCCCTTCATCGCGCGCGCCTTCACCCAACCCGTCGTTCAGTTGGACGTGTTCACCCTCACGTCCGAGTCCCTGGACACTCACATCCGCCTGCAGGCCGAGAGCATCCGCCTCGGCACGGTGCGGCCCGACCGCATCGAACTGCGCATGCTGCTGCCCTCGGAGTCCCTTGTGCTTCCGTATCCGCGCGCCAAGGAGCCGGAGGACGGTGCGGAGCCTCAGGATCCCGGCCGACTGGAACGCCTGCACGGGCAGCTCCAGGAACGGCTGCGCGCCATCACCCGCCGGCACACGATGTCGCTGCGTGCCGCACTGCGTGATCTCCAGGGTGAAGGTCTGGTGCCGTCCGTACAGGTGGAGATCCGGCACGTACCGCTGGCCCCGGCGTTCAAGCTCTATCTGCGCCCCGGGGCCGAGGCGTTGTTCGGGCCGTACGAAATAGTGCGGCGACCTGTCCTGCTGGACGACGGCATGGAGGTCGACGCCACGGACGTACTCGGTCTGGGGGCGACCCTGACCCGTCACGTCAACGACGAGGGTGATCCGGACTCTCCAGGTTCTGTGTTCATGGAGAGCATGCAGGCCTGGTTCGACTCCTGCTGGCGCCTGCTCGCGGAAGCGCCCTGAGGGGACTGGCATTCCAGCGGGCCTCCAACGGAGTAACGCCGAGGAGAGATACAACTCTCTTTCAAGTAGGCACAGATTCCGCGGTTGGTTCTGCCGTACCCGCGGGTGGGCACTAAGGTGTGCTCACCCCGGTCGGGGCGCATGAACATATGCGATGGCGCACAGTTATTCAGGAGTGACCCGTGGGCGTTCCGCCGATGCCGGGACCGCCTGGCCCACCTGCTCTGGAAAGGGCGGCGGACGCGGCGTACGACGACTTCGTGCGCTATGCCAGGGCGCTCGGCTCGTTCGGCCGAGGACACCACAACCTGAACTACATGGTGCGGCCGCTCACGGAGGACGAGTCCCGTCTGGTGGCGTGCGACGACGGGGCGCCGGTGACGGTGCGGGCACGGATTCCCTCGGCGCTGCCCGTGGTCATCAGGACATGGCAGGACGAGGCGGAGATCCTCAACACGGTCAGCGGTGTGCTGCCACACGTTCCGCGGTGCCTGGTCAAGCACGCGGACGTGACCATCCTCAGCTATGTGGACGGCGTTCCGCTGTCGAGGGTCTGCCCCAACGGCACCTACGTGGACCCGGACCTGGTCGCCGCGCTCGCGGAGCTCCTCGCGGACATGACGCAGGTGCGCAGGCAGCATCTTCCTCCGCTGCCGGCGTCCTGGCCCCGGTCCAGCCGGGACAGCAGAGCCTTTCTGCGGGCGTTGGCCTTCGCGGCGGAGGAGCAGATCCGGCAGCGCAACCGGGCCGAGTTCGGCGGGCTCTTCGCGATGCTGGGCATCCCGGAAGACGCGATGGTGCGCTTCGCGGAACGGCTGCCGGCGCTCGTCAGCCGTCCCTTCAGCCTCCTCCACACGGACCTGCACCGGGACAACGTGATCGTCTCCTACGCCGGTGATCCCCCCTTGATCTGCGTCGACTGGGAGCTGGCGACCTACGGGGACCCGCTGCACGACCTCGCCACGCATCTGGTGCGGATGGAGTATCCCGATCACCAGTGGCCCGCGGTGATCGAGGCGTGGCGCGAGGCCATGGGAAGGCGGCGCCCCAAAGCCGTGCACGGTCTCGACCGCGACCTCAAGCACTACCTGGCGTTCGAGCGCGCCCAGTCCGTCTACCCGGATGTGATGCGGGCCGCCTCCTCGCTCGGTGACTCCTTCGACCAGCAGAGGCTGGACACCGCGACCCGTGCGGTGCACCGGGCGCTGCTGGAGGCCGAGGCGCCACTGCGGCTCATGAGCGTGCCTGACGAGAGCGAGATCGAGCGCACCCTCTTCCGCTGGAACGAGTCCCGTGGAGGCCTGAACAACCGCGAGCGGTCGGTCTCGCAGATCGTCTGGGAACGCGACCACCGCGTACCCCCGCATCCGGAGTTCCCCGCTTCGGCTGTCAGCAAGGCACTGTTCGAGGAGGGGGCGGCGGCCGCGGACCGTGTGTTCAAGGGAACGGCTCATCTCAACACGGCCGTGCGGGTGCCAGAAGTGACGTTTCCCGTCATGGTCCGCCGAAAGGTCGGCGCGGCGAACGCCCGGGAGCGCCGGTTCCTCAATGAGCACGCCGTCCTGGAGGCCATCGAGCGGTCAAACGTTTCCCCGCGGGTCCCGGGTGCGAGTCCGCGGGTGCGTGCCCCGCGCGTGCTGGCCCTGGGCACCAGTGGACTGAAGGAACAGTTCACCATCCATTCGTACGAAGGGTCGGCCGACGAGTTCCGGCCACCGGAGCACCCCGCGGACGGACTCCGGCCGCACGAGGCGGACGACCTCGTGGATCAGCTCCTGGCGCTCACCTTCGTCGACTGCGAGCGGCTGGACCCCGAGCTCCGGGGGTGGGATTTCTACCGGGGCCTTCGCGACGAACTGGTCCGCATGGTGAACCACCTGCCCAAGGCCACCGGTGACTTGGCGCGGGAACTGGGTCTGCCCAACGGCTACCGGCTCGGTGAGATCCTGGACCGCCACACCCTGGTCCCGCGTCGGCCCGTGTTGCTGCACGGCGATCTCAACCCGTGGAACCTCGTGCGCCAGGACAACGGCGGTCTGATCCTCATCGACTGGGAGATGGCGATCGTCGGTGACCCGCTGTACGACCTGGTCCGCCACATGCACCTCACCCCCACCCGTCCCGAGATCCGCGAGCGGCTGTTCTCCCGCTGGGATCGGCTGCTGCCGGAGGAGTGCACCAAGGGCTGGCGCGAGGACTGGCGCGTGTACCGCTGGATGGAGGTCGTCCGTTCGGCCTACGTGGATCTCGACCGTCTGGTGACCGGTGACAGTCTGGACGCCCCCAACGTCCGCCGGGCGGTGGACAGCTACGCGATGACCTTGGCCGAGGCCACGGCGGCGCTGGGACTGTCGGGGAAACTGACGGCGAATCCCTATCTTGCCCGCGCCCTGCCGCACGGGGACCGTGGAGGCCGACGGACAGCCGGGGTCTCCGCGGACTTCTGACCCTCCGCGGTCGTCCGACTGCCGTCGGCCCCGAGCCGACGCTCTCTCACATCTGCAACACCCCTGGGTCGGCGCTCTCTCACACCTGCAACACCCCTGAGCCGGCGCTCTCTCGCACCTACAACACCCCTGAGCCGGCGCACCCCTGAGCCGGCGCTCTCTCACATCTACAACACCCCCTGAGCTGGCGCTCTCTCACACCTACAACACCTACGACACCTCCAGCACCACCTTCCCCACCAACCCCCGCCCCTCAACAGCCGCGTGCGCCTGTGCCGCCCGTCTCAGGGGGAACACCTCACCGATCACCGGCCGCAGCCGCCCCGCCGCGGCCGCGGCGTGGACGTCGGACGTGAAGCGTCGCAGGTCGGCGGGGCTGAACTGGACGTCAGCGATGCCGAAGAGCTGGATCTCCCGGCGGGCGGCCTCCTCCGTGTCGAGGGGGGAGAAGCCGCCCGACGCCGCCCCGTGGGCGGAGAACCGGCCGCCGTCGGCCGTCAAGGGCAGGGCGGCGGCTCCCAGGTCGCCGCCCACACCGTCCAGGACGACGTCCGCCCCCTCGACGGCCCCGCCGAGCATCTTGCGGGCGGCGGACACCCAGTCGTCCCGGGTGGCGTCCACCACGTCGTCCGCCCCCAGGTCCCGTACCAGGTCGAGTTTGGCGTCTCCGCGGGCCACACCGATCACCCGCGCCTCGCGCTCATGGGCCAGTTGGACCAGCAGCGTGCCCATGCCGCCGGAGGCGCCGAGGACCAGTACGCGGTCGGTGGGGCCCACGGCGGTCAGTTCGAGCAGGCCGGTGGCGGTGACGCCGTCGTGGACCAGGGCCGCCGCGCTGCGCAGGTCCAGGGCGTCGGGCACCAGCGTCAGCGCCGACACCGCCGCCACGGCCCGCTCCGCATAACTGCCCGTGACATAGGACGTGACCCGGCGCCCCAGCCACTCGCCGGGAACGCCGGCCCCCAGGGCGCCGACGACACCGGACACGCCACCCCCGGGGATGTACGGCGGAGCCACCCGGAACCATTCCCGGCCCCACCCCGTCCGCACCTGCGTCTCCACGAAGATCGTGTCCACGTACGCCACGTCGATCACGACCTCCCCCGGCCCCGGAACCGGATCGGGAAGCTCCACGGGAACCAGGACCTCGGGGCCGCCGAACTCCTTCACCTGCACTGCACGCATCGGAACGCTCCTCGAAGTCGGAAAGAGGTATGGCCGAACGCCGGACAGTCTTCGACCTGAAGCCTGGTTGAGGTCAAGGAGTGCCGAGGAGGGTCAAAGGAGGTGCCGGGGCGTGCGTAGGCTCGGGGTATGGGTGAGATCGGACTGCGCGAGCGCAAGAAGCAGCGGATGTACCAGGCTGTCTCCGACATCGCGATCGGACTCTTCCTGGAGAAGGGGTTCGACGCCGTGTCCGTCGCGGAGGTGGCCGCCGCCGCTGAGATCTCCAAGCCGACCCTCTTCCGGTACTTCCCGGCCAAGGAGGACCTGGTCCTGCACCGGTTCGCCGATCACGAGGACGAATCCGCGCGCGTGGCCGCACACGGGCCGTCCCCGTTGACGGCGCTGCGCCGTCACTTCCTCGACGGGCTGGAGCGCCGCGATCCCGTCACCGGCCTCAACGACGCCCCGCAGGTCCTGGCCTATCACCGCCTCCTCTACGGGACGCCCTCCCTGGCCGCCGGGATGTTCAGATACCTGGAGCGGTCCGAAGCCGCGCTCGCCGGGGCGCTCGGCGGCGACCTCGGCGCCCGCCTCGCCGCCGCTCAGATCATCGCCGTACAGCGCGTCCTCGCCCTGGAGAACTGGCGGCGGATCGCCGACGGTGAGGCCGTCGAGCAGGTGCGCCCCGACGCGGTCGCCGCGGCCGAGGAGGCGTTCGCGCAGCTGGGGGTGGGTCTTCCGCGCTATGCGTAGCCCCTGGGGCCGGGTGACCGACAGGGAGAGCTACTGAGTAAAGAATGTTACTCGGTAACGTTATTCGGTATCCTTGGTCGAGTGACGTCTACCGACCCCGCCCTCGCCCGATCCCTCACCCATGAACGCGCCCACCACGACGCGTGCCGTGCCGGCCTCGCCGCGATGGTCGACGGCGCCGAGGAGCAGGTCGTCACCGGCGAGGACGTCTCCGCCTCCGGTGCCGACGCCGAAGTCCTCGGCCGGCAACTGCGCGGCCAGGCCAGGGATCTGCGCGAACTCCCCGAAGGCCCGCTGTTCTTCGGCAAGCTGGACTTCGCCCCCGGGGGCGGTGAACACGCCGGGCAGAGCTACCACATCGGCCGCCTGCGCATCACCGAACACCCCGCCGCCCCACCCCTCGTCGTCGACTGGCGCGCCCCCGTCTCGCGCGCCTTCTATCAGGCGAGCGCCCGCGATCCGCAGGGTGTGTCCGTGCGCCGGCGCTTCGGCTGGGCGCCGGGGAGCAAGGGGGACTCGGCAGACCTCACCGGTCTGGAGGACGAACACATCGGAGGGGGCCGACCGGAGCGGGACGGCGACCGGGACGGGGACGGCCGCCGGGATCGGGACCATGAAGGCCCCTCGGTTCCGGAGAGCCGCATTCTCACGGGCGAGATCGAGCGCCCCCGTGTCGGCCCCATGCGGGACATCGCCGCGACCATCCAACCCGAGCAGGACCACCTCGTCCGCGAAAACCTCGCCACGTCCGTGTGCGTACAGGGCGCCCCCGGCACCGGCAAGACGGCCGTCGGCCTGCACCGGGCCGCGTACCTCCTCTACACCCACCCCCAGCGCATCCGCCGCGGTGGACTGCTGATCCTCGGCCCCAACCCCACCTTCCTCGCGTACATCGCCGAGGTGCTGCCCGCCCTCGGCGAGACCGCCCGTCGCGGAGCGACCGGTTGGAACTTCCGGCAGTCGACACTCGAGAGCGAGATCGCCCGACACCCCGTCACGACGCGCGACGACGAGCACGCCGCCGTCGTCAAACACGACGCGCGGATGGCGGAGGTGCTGCGCCGGGCCCTGTACGGGAACATCGGCAGGTACGCCGACCCCCTCGTCGTGCCCGACGGTTCGTACCGGTGGCGGGTGCCGGCCGAGGAACTGAACCGCATCGTGGACGCCGTACGGGCGGAAGAACCCCCGTACGGCATCGGACGCGAGCGGGTACGGACGCGGGCCGTTCGCCTTCTGCGGGAACAGGCCGAATGGCGCGCCGGACCCCAGACGAACGCATGGGCGCGGAAGGTCTCCGGATCCCGTCCGGTCGGCACGTACGTCGACGCGGTCTGGCCCCGGATGCGGCCCGAGGAGGTACTCGCTCGGCTCCTCACCGACGCCGAGGCGCTGGCCGGCGCCGCGGACGGGCTGCTGGACGCCGACGAGCAGAAGGCGATCCTGTGGACCGAGCCGCCCCGCTCGTACAAGTCGGCCCGGTGGTCGGCCGCCGATCTCGTCCTTCTCGACGAGGTCGCCGGGCTCGTCGAACACCCGGAAGGCCACAGCCACGTGGTCGTCGACGAGGCGCAGGACCTGTCGCCGATGGAGTGCCGGGCGATCGCGCGCCGGGCTCCTTTCGGATCGCTCACGGTGCTCGGGGATCTCGCGCAGGGCACGACACCGTGGGCGGCCCGGGAGTGGGGCGAGCTGCTCGGGCATCTCGGGAAGCCGGATGCGGCCGTGGTGCCGCTGACGATCGGGTTCAGGGTGCCGGAAGCCGTCGTAGGGCTGGCCAACCGGCTGCTGGCACGGCTCGACGTGCGCGTACCGCCGGCTCGCTCACTGCGCCGGGACGGGGAGCTGACGGTCCGCGCGGTTCCCGACGCCCGGGACGTACTGCCCGCGACCGTCGACGCGGTGCGCGGCGCGCTCGCGCACGAGGGGTCCATCGGCGTCATCGCGGCCGACCCGGACGTCGGGGGGGTGCGCGCGGCGCTGCGCGCCGCCGGGATCGAGGCCGCGGGGCCCGAGGAGCTGGGCGCACGTGTCGCGGTGGTGCCGGCCACGCTCGCCAAGGGGCTCGAGTACGACCATGTGGTGGCCGTCGAACCGGCGGCCGTCGCCGAGGCGGAGGCGCGCGGCCTGCACCGGTTGTACGTGGTGCTCACCCGGGCCGTGTCACGGCTGGAGGTCGTACACGCGCGGCCCCTGCCCTGGTGACCCGGCGGCCACCGGGGCGAGGACCGGCCGTGTGACCCGGCGGCCACCGGGGCGAGGACCGGCCGTGTGACCCGGCGGCCACCACGGCAGGGGCCGCAGGCCGGCCTCAGGAGCGGGTCAGGGGGTGGCCGCCGCCTCCAGAACCGGGATCAACTGCTCCTCCTCGTAGGAGAGATGGGCTTCCAGCTCCTCCGTCAGGCGCACCACCTCGGGGAGTGCGCGGGCCGGGTCCGCGGGCCGCTCGCCGACCACCCGGCGCAACTCCCCGACCAGCACCGCGATCCGTTCGTGTTCGACGCGCAGCCGGTCCAGGACCGGGGTGAGGCCGGGGCGGCCGTCGGCGAGGACACGGAAGAGACCGAGGTCCTCGCCGGCGTGGTGCCGCTGCAGGCCCTGGCAGAGGGAGAGGCAGTTGACCCGGAGCTGGGCGCCGAGGGAACTGCCCGAGGCGGCGAACTCCTCGCGGATGAGCGCCAGTTCGCGCCGGAAGGCGTCGTGGATGATCCTCAGTGCCTCGCCCGTCGAGCCCGCGTTGACGTGCGGCGGACCGTCCCGCGGGATCTCGCGGAGCGCGACGACGGGGATCACCCGGTCCGTCTTCGCCTGGTACTGAGCCCATCCCTGATCGGCCTCCACCGCGCGGGCGAAGAGCCGGTCGCGCTCGGAGCCCTTGAGGACGACCGCCTCGGCGTCGTAGGTGAAGACGCCGCTCTCGACCCGCACGCGCGGGTGGGCGACGAGGTTGCGGTACCAGTCCGGGTGCCGGTGCGCGCCCCCGGCGGAGGCGATCACGACGACGCGGTCGCCGCCGTCGGGGTAGTAGCCGACGGGGGTGGTGTGCGGGTTTCCGGTGCGGGCGCCGGTGGTGGTGAGCAGAAGGAGCCGGGCTCCCTCGAAATATCCGCCGACTTTCCCGTGGCGGGCGCGGAACTCGTCGATGATTTGCTGATTGAAGGGGTTGGGCATGCGTCGCTTTCTTTTGTTTTCGGGCAGGGTGAATTGCCGCGGGGCGTTTTGGGGCGCAGCGCGGTAAGGGAATGCGGGAGAGCGCGCGGAGTTCCGGAGGAAGCGGACGCGCGGTGCGGTCAAGAGGTGACGCCAAGAGGTGACGCCAAGAGGTGACGCCAAGAGGTGACGCCAAGAGGTGACGCCAAGAGGTGACGTGAAGAAGGGGGTGGTCGGGGTGGGCGGGGCTCTACCCCGCCTCGGCCTCACTCGGAGGCCGGGCAACCAACTCGCTCACGGCACAAGGCCGACCCGGCAGTCATGGGCGCAACGGTAATGCCGTAGGCACGTCGAGGCAATCCCGTATCGAGTGAAATACGGGATTGCCTCGGCGGATTTCCTTGCTGTCAGTCGTCGAGAACGGCGATTTCGAGTCGGCCCAGCCGGTCCGGCTCCGCGAGCACCTCGATTTCGGTGATCAGACCGTCCGCGATCGTGAAGACGAGCACCACGGAAAGCCGGCCGCGCGGGGCCATCGCCAGCCCGATCGTCCCGCCGACGGCGGGCAGGGGCTCAACCTCGGCGTGCAGGACGCGCTCAACCTCGGCTGGAAGCTGGCCGCCGCGGTCAACGGCTGGGCACCGGAGGGGCTGCTGGACAGCTGCTACGCCGAACGGCACCCGGTGGGCGCCCGTGTGCTGGACGACACCCGCGCGCAGATCACGCTGCTGGGGACCGATCCGGGTGCGACCGCGCTGCGGGAGCTCCTGTCGAAGCCGATGGACTTCGAGGAGGTGAACCGGTACGTGACCGGGATGATCACCGCGGTCGGGGTCCGCTACGACTTCGGCGAGGGCCATGAACTGCTCGGCCGACGGCTGCGGGACGTGGGGCTGAAGCGGGGGCGCCTCTACGAGCTGATGCACGGTGGCCGCGGGCTGCTGCTCGACCAGACCGGCCGGCTCTCGGTGGCGGGCTGGGCGGACCGGGTCGAGCACGTCGTCGACGTCAGCGAGGAACTGGACGCGCCCGCGGTGCTGCTGCGGCCGGACGGCCATGTGGTGTGGGTCGGTGAAGTCCAGCAGGATCTGGTCGGCCGGCTGCCCGAGTGGTTCGGCGCTGCCACCGGCTGAGCGCGCGGAGCCCCTTTGTGGCGCGGCCCGCGGGCATCCCTTCGTGGCGCAGCGCACTTTTGCAAGCGGGTGCTTGCAATTGTTAGCGGAAGTGCGGCAAGGTGGAGGCATGGCATCGCTCAACGTCGGCAATCTCGGTGAGTACCTGCGCGAGCAGCGGCGCAACGCGCAGCTGTCGCTGCGGCAGCTCGCCGACGCCGCCGGGGTGTCCAACCCGTATCTGAGCCAGATCGAGCGCGGGCTGCGCAAGCCGAGCGCGGAGGTGTTGCAGCAGGTCGCGAAGGCGCTGCGGATCTCCGCCGAGACGCTGTACGTGCGAGCCGGCATCCTCGACGCCGAGCGGGACCGGGACGAGGTGGAGACACGTGCCGTCATCCTCGCCGATCCCACGCTGAACGAGCGGCAGAAGCAGGTGCTGCTCCAGATCTACGAGTCCTTCCGCAAGGAGAACGGATTCGAGATCACGCCGGACCTGGCCCAGGGCATGGCCCAGAACGTGACCCAGGAGATGGCGCAGGACGAGGCACAGGGCATGGCAGAGAACATATCGGGCACCCAGCAAGCGCCGGACACCGCCGTCCGGGGCCCCCGCACGGCCGACGGCAGCGATGCCGATCCGCAGCAGACCGCCAGTTGACGAGAACTACGGGCAACACCGCCGGCCCCCGAGCGGGCCTGCCGGTCTCGCCGCGGAACACCAAAACCCTCAGCTGAAAGCGACCGGAGGACCATCACCATGGCCATCACCGACGACATCCGCAAGGCCGCCACGGACCCCACCCCGCTGTACTTCCTGGCCGGCACCGCCGACCTGGCCGTCCAGCAGGCGAAGAAGGTCCCCGGCCTCGTGGAGCAGATCCGCACCGAGGCCCCGGCGCGGATCGAGACCGTGAAGAACATCGACGCGAACACCGTCCAGGAGAAGGCCGCCACCCGCGCGAAGGAAGCGCAGGAGACCATCCAGGCCAAGGTGACGGAGTTCATCAGCACCCTCGACACCGACCTGAAGAAGCTCGGTGAGTCCGCTCAGGACTTCGCCCTGCGCGGTGTCGGTGTCGCCGCCGAGTACGCCGTGAAGGCGAAGGAGACGTACGAGAAGGTCGCCGAGCACGGCGAGCAGACCGTGAAGACCTGGCGTGGCGAGGCCGCCGAGGAGATCGAGGAACTGGCCATCGCCGTCGAGCCGAAGGCCGAGCCGGTCGAGGTCAGGTCCGAGGAGAAGCCGGCCGCGGCCGCCTCCGTGCCCGCTCCGGCCACGAAGCCCGTGGCGAAGAAGGCCCCGGCGCGCAAGGTCACCGCCAAGAAGCCGACGCCGCCCGTGAAGTAGCCGCCCGTGAAGTAGGAGACGACGAGACTCTTCGTCTCAGGACTACGGATCAGGCCGAACGGTCGGGCCGAAGGGCAGGACGACGGGCCGGGCACTCTCAGAGTTCCCGGCCCGTTCTGCGGGTACGGTGGCCGTAGAGATGAATCGACTCGGGCGGTGGGCATAGTGCTGTTGACGGCATTCGGCGGCTTCTTGTCGCTGATCTTCCTTGCCATGCTGGTGCTCGCCGTGGTGGCACTGGTGATGGCCGCGGTGGCCCGCGAAGACGCGTACCGCGCGGCCGACAAGCAGAACAAGATGTTCTGGCTGATCATCCTGGGCATCACGGTGGCGGTGAACCTGCTGGTCCCGATCATCTTCCTGCAGATCGCGGGGCTGGTCGCCACGATCGTCTTCTTCGTGGACGTACGCCCCGCGCTCCGTCAGGTCTCCGGCGGTGGCCGGGGCCGCGGCGGCAGCAGCAGCGACGGCCCGTACGGCCCCTACAACGGCGGCCGCTGACCACCGGAGGCCGCAGGACCGACCCTCGGGCGGACACGGGACAGTCGGCCACCGGCGGTCAGTCCTGCGGGTGCGACGGTTACGCGGGCCGGGCCGTCGGACGGGCCCGACCGCCACGCGGCCGTACGGCGGTTACGGCGTCCGGTCCAGCAGGAGTACCGCCACGTCGTCCGTCAGCTCTCCGCCGTTGAGGTCCCTGACCTCGTTCACCGTCGCCCGCAGCAGTTCCTCGCCCGCCAGGCCCTGGGCGAGCCGGCGGCGGACCAGGTCCACCATGCCGTCCTGGCCCAGCCGCTCCCTGCCCTCGCCGATGTGACCCTCGATCAGGCCGTCGGTGTAGAGCATCAGACTCCACTCGCCGCCCAGCTCCACCTGCCGGCGCGGCCAGCGGGCACCGGGGAGCAGGCCGAGCGCCGGGCCGCCGTTCTCGTAAGGCAGCAGCTCGGCGGGCCGGCCGGGGCGGGAGAGCAGTGGGGACGGGTGACCCGCCAGGCAGAGCCCGGCGCGGCGCCCGTCCGGTGCGATGTCCACCGTGCACAACGTCGCGAAGATCTCGTCGTTCTCGCGCTCGTGCTCCAGGACCTGCTGGAGGGTGGACAGGAGTTCGTCGCCGCACAGGCCCGCGAACGTCAGCGCCCGCCAGGCGATGCGCAGCTCCACGCCGAGCGCGGCCTCGTCGGGCCCGTGCCCGCAGACGTCGCCGATCATGGCGTGCACCGTGCCGTCGGGCGTACGGACGGTGTCGTAGAAGTCGCCGCCGAGCAGGGCGCGGGAGCGCCCTGGGCGGTAGCGCGCGGCGAAGCGGAGCGAGGAGCCCTCCAGAAGAGGGGTCGGCAGCAGGCCGCGCTCCAGGCGGGCGTTCTCCTGCGCACGCAGCCTGGACTCGGTGAGTCGCCGCTCGGCTTTGTCGGAACGTTTCCGCTCCACCGCGTACCGGATCGCGCGGCTCAGCAGCCGGCCGTCCAGCTCGTCGCGGAACAGATAGTCCTGGGCGCCGACGCGCACCGCCTCCGCGCCCCGCTCGGCGTCACCGGAGGCGGTGAGCGCGAGGACGGCGTGCCGGGGTGCGAGCCGCAGCACGTGCTTGAGCGTCGTCAGCTCGTCGTCGCTCTCGGTGGCCGCCCGGCCGGGGGCGGGCAGCGCGAGGTCGAGCAGGATGCAGTGGACGTCGTCGGTGAGCAGCCGCTCGGCCTCGGTGAGGTTGCGGGCGGTACGGATACGGATCGGCTTGCCGGCCGCGTCGAGCATCTCGGGCACGCTGAGCGAACCCGCCGGGTCGTCCTCGATGACCAGCAGGGTCAGGTTGGTGGTGCTGTCGACAGGGGTCGTGGCGGCATGGGGCGCCGGTACTGCCCCGGCCGGGCCGCCGGTCGCTTCTCCGGATGGGCCGCCGGGTGAGAACGCGCCTTGAGCCTGACCGCTCTCCGCGGCCGGGATCGCTCTCTGCCGCGGTATGGGTACGGGCATCGTGTGGGTTCCTTCCCTCCCCCCGAGGGCGTGGTGGGGCGAAGGTCCTCGACCCACCGACGGGGACCATAGCGGTAGCGGACGCCGCAACGGAATGGTGTGCGTCGCGGTGTCCGGCAGGCGGCCACCGTCATATGCCGCATCCTGTACCGCACTTGGACAGGATGCGGTTGTGTCCGGGATGACGAACGTCACGTCCGCGTGGTTGCGGCGATGTACAACCGTGGGGTGGGTCACGTGCGGTGCATCACGACGGTCGGGGCGCTTTTCCGGGTTGATGGTGATTTGGTCGCCCAGGTCGATCGGTCGGCCCGATACGCCCCGGCTCCGTACGCCCCGCCCGGTCACGCGTCCGGCCGTACGACCCCCAGTATCGGCATGGACCCGGCCCCCGCGATCGTCACCGTCCGGCCTGGCCGTGGTGCGTGCACGATCGCGCCGTCGCCGATGTACATCGCGACATGGCTGGCGTCGTCGAAGTAGATGATCAGGTCGCCGGGGCGCATGTCCTTGACGTCGACGTGGGGGAGTTGCTTCCACTGCTCCTGCGAGGTGCGCGGAATGCCGTGGCCGGCGGCGGCCCAGGCCTGTGAGGTCAGCCCCGAGCAGTCGTACGAGCCCGGGCCCTCGGCGCCCCACTCGTACGGCTTGCCGATCTGGTCGGTGGCGAACTTCACCGCCTTCTTGCCCTGCTCGGACGCCTTGCCGCTGATCTCGGCGAGGACGCCGGAACTCAGCCAGGCCGTCTGCGCCTTGTACGCGGCCTCCTCCTCGAGCTTCGCCAGCCGCTCCTTCTCCTTCTTCCGGAGCTGGGACTCCAGCTTCTCGGCGGCGGCGATCTGCTTCTTGATCTCCTTCTGCGCCGTGGCCTTGGCCTGGCGGTTGGCCTCCAGCTTCTGCCACTGCGCGGAGGCGTCCTTCGCGTACTGCTCCAAGTCCTGCTGCGTACGGGCCATCTCGGCGAGCAGCCCCTTGGTCGCGTGCTCGCCCTGGAGCACCCGCCCGGCGCCGTCCAGGTACTGCTGGGGGTTGTCGCTCAGCCACAGCCGCATCTCGGGCGGCAGGCCGCCGCCCCGGTACTGCGCGCGGGCCGCGGCACCCGCGCGGTCCTTCAACTCGTCCAGCTTCTCCTGACCCTTGACGATCTCACGGGCCAGGTCGACGATCTCGGCCGACTGCTGCTTGGCCTTCTCCTCGGCGGCGTTGTACGCGTCCGTGGCGACCGCCGCGTCGTGGTAGAGATCGTCCAGCTTCTTCCGGATCGCCTCAAGGTCCTTGCCGGCCGGAGAGGTTGTCGGAGTCGGTGTCGGAGTCGGTGTTCGCGTCGGCGCTGGTGCCGGGCTCGCGTACGCCACACCCGGTGCTGACAGCACCGCGCAGGCGCAGGCCACAACCATGGCCGCCGTGGTCAGGCTCCGCTTGCCGGATCCCATTGCTCCGCCCCCAAACTGATTTACCGTCAGTAACTTACGGACGCCTGGGGGATCGTGCCATGTCGGCGCGCAATGCGACAGAGGTGGGCAAGAACTCCCCTCCCCCCGGCCCGCCTCCGCGAAACGATCTCCCCGCCTGTGTGACGAGCCAGTCACGGAGTTCGTTCCGTGCAGCTCACGGGCGTGCGGTGGCCACCCCTCCACCGACGAAGCACGCCCGCGAGACCCCCGGCGTCAACCGCCCGCGCGACACTCCGGCCTCGCACACCCGTGTGTCCCGGTTCGTCGTACCCCAGCCTTCAACGCCTGTGCCTCGCCCGGGTGTCCGATGCGAGTGCGGCGCTTGACGCCCGTGGGTCATCCGGACGTCGCACACCTGTCCCCCGCCTCCGCGCCCGGCGTCTACGCGAAGGGCCCGCGGGGCGCCAATGCCTCCCAGCGCACCGTGACTTCGCCCTGGCGCCAGCGGGGTATTGCGTCCGTCACCGGCCAGTCCGCCGTCAGGTCGCGGACCGTGCGTATCCAGCGCTGCCGCGCGCCGTACGAGGCATAGGGCGCGGCGGCGGCCCAGGCGCGGTCGAAGTCGCGAAGGAACGCGTGCACGGGCTCGCCCGGGATGTTGCGGTGGATCAGGGCCTTGGGCAGGCGCTCGGCGAGGTCGGACGGGCGGTCCAGGGAGCCCAGGCGGGTGGCGAAGGTGACCGTGCGCGGGCCCTCGGGACCGAGGGCGACCCAGACGTGCCGGCGGCCGATCTCGTCGCAGGTGCCCTCGACGAGCAGCCCGCCCCGGGAGCCGGGGCCCGCCGGTGCGAGGCGCCCGCACAGGCGCTGCCAGACCTCTGCGACCTGCTCCTCGTCGTACTGGCGCAGCACGTTCGCCGCGCGGATGAGCGAGGGGCTGCCCGGTACCGGAACCTCGAAGCCGCCGTGCCGGAAGACGAGTCCCTCGCGCTCGTACGGCCGGGCCGCCGCGACCCTCGCCGGTTCTATCTCCACGCCCGTCACGCGGGTGCGGGGGGCGGCCCTGCGCAGGCGGGTCAGCAGCTCGACCGCGGTCCAGGGAGCCGCCCCGTATCCGAGGTCGACCGCCACCGGGTCGGCGCTTCTGCGCAGCTCGGCGCCGTGGATGGCCGCGATCCAGCGGTCCATGCGGCGCAGTCGGTTGGGGTTGGTGGTCCCGCGCGTCACCGTACCCACGGGGCGGGACGCGGCGCGGGTTGTCATGCGTACGAGAGTAGGCGGCCGGGAGGGAGCCCGTGCGGGCCTGTGGATAACCTCCGGCAGCCCTCCGCCGACCTGTGGAAAAGAAGGGAAGAGAGCCGCGCACGCAGCTCGCCCTCGAACGGTTGAGCGACTCTCGGTAATGATTCGGCAAAGGGGTGCGGGAGGGAAATGGAGCGGACCGCTCCGGCGTTGCTCCTCTTTGGAGGGTGCCGTGCGTCCTCCGACCGGCATGCCCGCAGCAAGGAGGAACGCCACGTGAGCCAGTACGTCAGCAGGCTCGGGCGACGCTCCCCGGCGGCGCCCTCACGGCTCAGGCTGCACCGCAGGCCCCGTCGCGTCGCGATGCTCTCCGTCCACACCTCGCCGCTGCACCAGCCCGGCACCGGCGACGCCGGCGGCATGAACGTGTACATCGTGGAGCTCGCCCAGCGCCTCGCCGCGATCAACATCGAGGTCGAGATCTTCACTCGGGCCACCACGGCCGCCCTCCCGCCGACCGTCGAACTGGCCCCCGGCGTCCTCGTCCGGCACGTCGACGCGGGCCCGTACGAGGGCCTCGCCAAGGAGGACCTGCCCGCCCAGCTGTGTGCCTTCACGCACGGCGTCATGCAGGCCTGGGCCGGGCACCGACCCGGCTACTACGACCTCGTGCACTCGCACTACTGGCTCTCCGGCCACGTCGGCTGGCTGGCCGCCGAACGCTGGGGCGCGCCCCTGGTGCACGCGATGCACACCATGGCCAAGGTCAAGAACGCCGCGCTCGCCGAGGGTGACGCCCCCGAGCCCGCCGCCCGCGTCATCGGCGAGACCCAGATCGTGCGCGCCGCCGACCGTCTCATCGCCAACACCTCCGAAGAGGCCGACGAGCTCGCCCGCCACTACGAGGCCGAGCCCGGCAAGGTGGCCGTCGTCCACCCGGGCGTCAACCTCGACCGCTTCCGCCCGGCCGACGGCCGCGCCGCCGCCCGCGCCCGCCTCGGGCTCCCGCGGGACGCGCTGATCCCGCTCTTCGCGGGCCGCATACAGCCCCTGAAGGCCCCCGACGTGCTGCTGCGCGCGGTCGCCGTCCTCCTGGACGAGCGCCCCGAGCTGCGCGGCAACATCGTCGTCCCCGTGGTGGGCGGCCCCAGCGGTACCGGTCTCGCCAAGCCCGAGGGGCTGCAGAAGCTCGCCGCCCGGCTCGGGATCGCCGATGTCGTGCGCTTCAGGCCGCCCGTCGACCAGGAGCAGCTCGCGGACTGGTTCCGGGCCGCGTCGGTGCTGGTCATGCCCTCCTACAGCGAGTCCTTCGGGCTGGTCGCCATCGAGGCGCAGGCGGCCGGCACGCCGGTGCTGGCGGCCGAGGTCGGCGGGCTGCCCGTCGCCGTGCGTCACCAGGAGACCGGATTCCTGATCCCGGGGCACGATCCCGTCGCCTACGCGCGCGTGCTGCGTGATTTCGCCGACGACCAGGCGCTGTCGGCCCGGATGGGCGAGGCCGCCGCCCGGCACGCGCAGCGCTTCGGCTGGGACACCGCGGCCGCCGCCACGGCGGACGTGTACACGGCGGCCGTACAGGCCCACCGCCGCAAGGTGCGCGCCCACCAGGACTGACGCGCGCACCGCCCGGGGTCCGGTCCGCCGGACGCCTGACGTACGCTCCCTCCATGGCTGACGCAGCGTCGATCATCGAGCAGGTCCTCACCGAGGCCGAGCTGGAGTGGGAGAGTCCCAAGGCGGGCTCGTACGTCGTGAAACTGCCCGGCACCCGCAAGCTCTCGACGACCGTCTCGCTGATCGTCGGCAAGCACTCCCTGTCGCTGAACGCCTTCGTGATCCGCCACCCCGACGAGAACCGGGAAGGCGTCCACCGCTGGCTCCTGGAGCGCAATCTCAAGCTCTATGGCGTGAGTTACGCGGTCGACCCCCTGGGGGACGTGTATCTGGTCGGCAGACTGCCGCTCGTCGCGGTCACGCCGGACGAGATCGACCGGCTGCTCGGCTCGGTCCTGGAGGCCGCCGACGGCGCTTTCAACACTCTCCTTGAGCTCGGTTTCGCCTCCGCGATCCGCAAGGAGTACGCCTGGCGTGTGTCCCGCGGCGAATCGACCCGCAATCTGGATGCGTTCACCCACCTGACTCGGCGTCCCGTGGGCTGAATTCCAAGTCCAGTCCAACTAGTAGCGCATGACCCCTTCCGGGTCGGGGGTCTCAGTGGCATGCTCACCGCCGACGCAGATCTGAACGTCATTCACATCCATGGAAGCCAATGGAATGCGATGGAAGGCGGGCGGGTATGAGCAAGGAGTACGTGAGCATCACCAGACGGGGCCTGCTCGGCAGTGCCGTAGCCGTGGCGGCCGCCACGGTGACCGGCGGACCGGCGACGGCCGCGACCGCCGTCGCGCGCCCCCATGACCCAGGCCAAGTTCCCGCCCTCTGGCGGGAGTTCACCCGCACCCCCTTCACTCACCCGCAGATCCCGTACGTCGGCAGGGCCGGCTGCCGGGGCGGGGCGGCGCGCTTCCCCCGCCGCCCCGTCGTGGCCGACGTCCGCGCCTACGGCGCCGTCGCGGACGACGGCACCACGGACTGCGCGCCCGCGATCAACCGTGCCATCGCCGCTGCCGGAAGGGCCGGCGGTGGCACGGTGCTCATCCCGCCCGGCACCTTCCGCATCGACGGCCTGATCCGCATCGGCCACTCGAACGTCGTGCTGCGCGGCGCCGGCAGCGACCGTACGAAGCTGTACGCGACCAAGAACCTCACCGAGCTGATCGGCGTCTACGGCTCCCGCTACGGCGGCGACAAGTCGTCCTGGTCCTGGGCGGGCGGCCTCATCTGGCTCGCGCCCACGGCCCGTTGGGACTCCCTCGTCGCCGCCATCAAGGACAAGGCCTGGCCGTTCGAGGGATGGACCGGCAACAAGCGCGACGAGTGGGGGACCCTGACGGCCGTCGCCCCCGCCACCCGCGGCTCCTGGTCGGTGACGGTCGCCGACCCCCGCCCCCTGAAGCCGGGCCGGCTCGTCCTCCTGCGGCTCGCCGACGACGCCGGCCACACCCTCCTGGAGCACATGGCGGGCGGCGGCCCCGGTCCCGAGGCGTACTACTGGGACGACAAGACCAAGCTCACGAGTTACGTCCCCTACGAGTGGCCCGTACGCATCGTGCGTGTGCGGGGCAGAAAGGTCACCCTGGAGCGCCCGCTGCCCCTCGACGTACGCCCCGAGTGGGACCCGCGTCTGACCACCCATGTCGAGCCGCTGACCGGTTCGGGCGTCGAAGGCCTCACCCTGGAGGCCGTCGAGACGCCCCAGTCCCCGCATCTCCTCGACAAGGGCTACAACGGGGTCGTCCTCCAGTGCGCGTACGACTGCTGGGTCGACGACGTGACGGTCCGCCACGTCGACAACGGCTTCGGTCTGGTCGCGGCCTCCGCCTGCACCCTGCGCCGCACCCGTGTGGCGGGCCGCGGCTCGCACCACCCGTACTTCTGCCGCGAGGGCTCGCACGACAACCTCGTCGAGGACTTCACCATCGAACAGCGCACGGTCCCGGCCCCGCCGAACACCCAGCTCCACGGCATCAACGTGGAAGGCCTCTCCTCCTACAACGTCTGGTCGCGCGGCGACCTCCAGATGGGCACCTTCGACTCCCACCGGGGCCTGCCCTTCGCCAACGTCCGCACCGACATCACCGTCGACAACAACGGCCGCCACGGCGGCGACGCGAGCGCCGGTCCGCTCTTCGGCGCCCGCTTCACCCACTGGAACGTACGGGTCACGAACGGCCGCGCGGGGTTGATGAAGATCGACGGTCTGGCGCCCTGCTCCGCCACCGTCGGCCTCAACGAGGTGACCGAGTTCGACCAGATCGACGTCCCCGACTTCACCGGCGACCTGCACTCCCGTCTGGAGCTGTACGGGACGACGGACGTCGTGCGCCCACGCAATCTGTACGAGGCCCAGCGGGACCTCTGATTCAGCCGAGCGTGTCGTACCCGACGAAGGTGAACATCCGCTCCCCGGACGGCAGCGGCCGGGGCTCACCGGCGTACCGGTGGGCCCCGACGCCGAATCCGAGCGCGGGGTCCGAGACCCACAGCCGCTCGAACCCGCGCTCCTCCAGCCAGCCGCAGACGCGCGGGACGAGGTCCGGTGCCTTGCGGTGCCGGGTCCACACGAGCGTGCCGCCCGGCCCGCACAGCAGTGCGCAGAAGCCGGCGGTGCGCTCGACGTCCTCGTCGGTGAGATTGCCGAGGACACCGCAGAGCACGACGAGGCCGGCCGGGGCGAGGTCCTGGTAGTGATCGGTCGACGCGGCGTCCCCGACGACGACCTCGACCCCCGACAGCCCCGCGGCCCCGGCCGCGCGCGCCGCCTCCTCGGCGTTGCGCCCGTCCAGCTCGACGAGCCGCGCGCGGACATCGCTCCGGCGGGGGTGCCCGGCGAGCACGCCGATCAGGTCGCGGCCCTGCCCGGCGCAGACGCTGACGGCCGTGAGGGGTCCCGGCGGAGCCTCGTCGAGGGCGAGCCGGATGCGTTCCCGGACGAGGGCCAGTCGCCGGCCGAGGTAGGAGTCGGGAGTGTCGTACGCGTCGTGCCACGTATGCCAGTCCATGTGCGGAGCGTACCCACGGGGGTCACGCAGGTCCCGAGCGCGCGTAGCGCCCCGGAGTCACCCCGACCAACTTCTTGAAGTGCCGGTTGAGATGGGACTGGTCGTAGAAGCCGGTCGCCGAGGCCACCTCGCCCGGCGGACGGCCGTCGAGGAGGAGACGGCGGGCCCGGTCGACGCGGCGGGACATCAGGTACTGATGGGGTGCGATGCCGTAGGCGCCGCTGAACGCCCGTACCAGATGGGCGGGATGGGCGTGCACGAGCCGGGCGGCCTCGTCGAGGCCGATGCCCTGGGTGAGGTGTCCGTCGAGGAGTTCGCGCAGGGTGCGGGCGAGGGTGGGGGAGTTGCGCGGGGTGGCGGCGGGGTTGCTGGGCCGCAGATGCGTGCGCAGCCGCTCGGCGATGAGCGTCAGTCTGCTCTCGGCCTCCAGTTCGTCACCGGGGTGACCGAGCGCGGTGTGCAACTGGCCGACGCGCAGCCGCAGTACGGGGTCACGCAGGTCGGGCCCGTCCACCGCGGACCCGATGAGGTCCTCGCCCAGATGCGTGCCGTCGAGATAGACGACGCGCTTGCGGAAGCCGTGCGCGGTGACCGGGGAGCCGTTGTGCGGGACGTGCGGCGGCAGCAGGGACACCGTGTCGTGCGGTGTGCCGTGCTCATGCCGGTCGAGGTCGTACCGTACGGCCCCGTCGTCGACGATGAGCAGCGTCCAGGCCTCGTGCACGTGCATCGGATAGGCGTACTCGGTGAAGCGGGCGTGGAAGACCTCCGTGACACCCGGAACACGCGGGCGCCAGGCGGAGACCTCCGGCTGAGCGGCCATGCAAAGAACGTACAAGACGGCGTCGTACGGCGGTCGGCAGTCTCGACGTATGAACAGCGAACCGATCCGCTTCGACACGAAGATCGTCGTCCTGCTGCGGGACGACCTTGAGCCCTGGCAGCGTCTGAACGTCACGTCCTTCCTGGTCAGCGGTCTGGGTACACAGGTCCCCGAGGTGATCGGGGAGCCGTACGAGGACGCGGACGGGGTGCCGTATCTGCCGATGTTCCGGCAGCCTGTGCTGGTCTTCGAGGGGACGAAGGAGGTCCTTGTGGCGGCACATGGCAGGGCGCTCAGCCGTGTGCTGCCCCGGGCCGTCTTCACGTCGGATCTCTTCGGCACCGGCAACGACCGGGACAACCGGGCGGCGGTGCGGGCTGTCGCCACGGCTGGGCTGGATGTGGTGGGGCTGGCTGTGTACGGGCCTCGGAACGCGGTGGACAAGGTGGTGAAGGGGGCGCGGATGCATCCGTGAGGTCGGACGACGGCGAGGTCGTGGGCCGTCCTCAGGTGCCGGAAGGGTCTTCGCCCCGTACCCGGCGGCGTCAGGCCGCGCTGACCTCGGGCTTGGCGACTGCCGGGCCTGCCTCCACCGCCGGTTCCTCCGTGGGCAGCCGCCGCATCAGCAGGCCGTACCCGAGCCCGGCCACCGTGCCCACCAGCGCGCACAGACCCCACAGCCACTCGGCCCCGAACCGGTCGATGACCACGCCGGACATCAGGGGAGCGATCAGCGCGGCGAGTGACCAGGAGAGGGTGTACATGCCCTGGTAGCGGCCCCGGCCGTGGGTCGGGGAGAGCTGCACGACCAGGCTCGTCTGGGTGGGCGCGTTGACGATCTCGGCCAGGGTCCACACGCACACGGTGAGCGCGAAGACGCCGACCGACCCGGCGAAGGCGGTGAGCCCGAAGCCGTACCCGGCGAGGACCGAGGAGATCACGAGCAGCCGGCGCGGATCCCGGTGCTGGATGAAACGGGTGACCGGGATCTGCAGCGCGACGATGAGGACTCCGTTGACGGCGATCGCCATGCCGTAGTCGGCCGGGGTGAAGCCCGCTTCGCCCATCGCGACGGGGAGTCCCACGGAGCCCTGCTGGAAGATCAGGGCGACGAGGAAGGACAGTCCGACGACGCTCATGAAGCGCCGGTCGCGCAGCACGGTCCCGAGGCCGACGTCGTCCTTCGCCTCCTTGGCGTTCTGCACCGGCCGGGACTCCGGCAGCTTCGCGAAGACGAGGAGCGCGCAGGTCAGGGTCATGCCGGCCTCGATGAGGAAGCCCGCGAGGTAGCTGAACTCGGCGATGAAACCGGCGGCCATGGAGGAGACCGCGAAGCCGAGGTTGATCGCCCAGTAGTTGAGGGAGAACGCCCGGACGCGGTCCTCGGGCCGCACGATGTCGGCCATCATCGCCTGGACGGCGGGCCTGGAGGCGTTGCTGGCCATCCCGACCAGGAAGGCGACCGCGGCGATGCCCACCGGATGGTGCATAAAGCCGAGCAGCGCGACGGACGCGGCCGTCGAGGTCTGCGCGACGAGGAGCGTGGGCCGGCGTCCGAGCCTGTCGGCCATCACGCCCGCGCCGAGCGAGGACACGACACCGCCGAGGCCGTGCAGGGACGCCACGAGACCCGCGTACGAGGCGGAGTAGCCGCGGTCGAGCGTCAGGTACAGAGCCATGAAAGTGGCGACAAAAGCCCCAAGCCGGTTGACCAGGGTGCTGGTCCACAGCCACCAGAACTCGCGGGGGAGCCCCGAGACGGTCTCTCGGGCGGCGCGTCGCATGACGGCGAGTGGCATCGGTCGTCCCCCACGGATGTAAGCGGCTCATGTACTCATGGCAACTTACGAGCGGGAGGTCTCCGGGGGCCACTCAATTAACAGATGCCGTCAACTGTCCGCCTTCCGGGCAGGGGCGCGAGGGGACGAAGGCTTCCATTACGCTCGGACGTATGGCCGACGCACCGTACAAGCTGATCCTCCTCCGCCACGGCGAGAGCGAATGGAACGCGAAGAACCTGTTCACCGGATGGGTGGACGTCAATCTCAACGAGAAGGGCGAGAAGGAGGCAGTCCGCGGCGGTGAGCTGCTGGAGGACGCCGGCCTGCTGCCCGACGTCGTGCACACCTCGCTCCAGAAGCGCGCGATCCGCACCGCCCAGCTCGCGCTGGAGGCCGCGGACCGCCACTGGATCCCCGTCCACCGCTCCTGGCGCCTGAACGAGCGGCACTACGGCGCGCTCCAGGGCAAGGACAAGGCCCAGACCCTCGCCGAGTTCGGCGAGGAGCAGTTCATGCTGTGGCGCCGCTCGTACGACACCCCGCCGCCGCCCCTCTCCGACGACAGCGAGTTCTCGCAGGCGAACGACCCGCGCTACGCGTCGATCCCGCCGGAGCTGCGCCCCCGCACGGAGTGCCTGAAGGACGTCGTCTTCCGCATGCTGCCGTACTGGTACGACGGCATCGTCCCCGACCTCCTCGCCGGCCGCACGGTCCTGGTCGCCGCCCACGGCAACTCGCTGCGCGCCCTCGTCAAGCACCTCGACGGCATCTCCGACGCCGACATCGCGGGCCTGAACATCCCGACCGGCATCCCGCTCGCCTACGAGCTCGACGCCGACTTCAAGCCGCTCAACCCCGGCGGCACGTACCTCGACCCGGAGGCGGCCGCGGCCGCGATCGAGGCGGTCAAGAACCAGGGCAAGAAGAAGTAACGCGACACCGGTAAGCCCCCGACCTGCGGATTCTTGGCAGGCCGGGGGCTTTTTGGTGGGGCTGGGCCGTGCCGGGGCCGTCAGGCTAGACGAGACGGACGGTCACGCGGATGGACACCACGAAGGCCAGCGGCAGGGCGATCGCGGGGTGGACCCCGGACCACAGACTCAGCCCCGCCCCGCCGCCTCCGATGAGGCCGAACGGAAGTTCCCGGGGGGCGAGGTCGATGCGCAGGCTGCGCCGTGGCACCATGGACTTCTCCATGCGGTTCATGAATTCTCCCATGCTACGGATAATGACTGTGCCGAACGGAGAGGAGAGGTCGCCCGGGCATGGGCGGCCTCTCCGCTATATCGGTGCCAGGACCCTACTTGCCGCTCGCGGGAATTCACAAATCCGCAGCCTATGGAGGGTGCCCGCTCGTATCTACCCTCTCACTTTCCTTCGATGACTACGTGGCGGTCCGGCGTCACAAGGTAAGGGTTACCTTGCCTTGCGTTCAGAAAAAAACGGATTTCCATTGAACCGTTGAACCGCATCTCCGTCGAACCGTTGAACCGCATCTCCGCCGAAGCGTTGAACCGCATCTCCGCCGAAGCGTTGATGCGGATCTTCTTAGACGCTGCCCGGATGCGTGGGAGGGTGCTTGCCTTGGCGGTTTGGTTGGCAATCGATTGTTGGGTTGGTGATTCCGCTCCGCCGAGCAATGTAGTCGCGCGAAACGATGCCGGATCTAAAGTTCCGATTTGAGTTCACGGATCGCGAATCGCTGAACTTAGCTTTGTGTCGGGCAGTGAAGCTGTCATTTGATGTGTGGCGCTTGGAGGTTGAAACGGTAATCGCGCACTGTATCTTGGAGGCGTTACTGTGATTTGGTTTGCTGAAGCTAGGTTGCGGAACCTGGAAATGTAACTTCAACTTGGCTTCGCCAATCTCAAATCAGCGGTCCCCGAAGACTGCAGTGATTGCTTTGCGGGTGCGCTCCTGGCTAGACGGCATGAGGTGTGCGTACACACGCAGCGTCAGGCCAGGGTCAGAGTGGCCGAGGTACTCGGCCAGGGCCTTGATGTTCTCCCCGGCGTCCAGGAGCACCGAGGCGTAGAAGTGGCGGAGCGCGTGCATGCCGTTCTCGCGAGACTCGGCGTACGGCTGTCCACGCTCGGGCACCGGGATCACCCCGGCGCCGGCCAGCGCCCGCTTCCATGCCTCCTCGTTGAGCGACGTGCGCCAGACATGACCCCCGCGCGGTCCGGTGAAGATCAGTCGCTTGGTCACCGGGGGACCGTCCGCGACCTTCCACGGCAACGTGATCTCGATCGGAGGGAACTCCTTCATGTGCGTCCGGAGGGCGTCTGCGACGGGCCCGGGGAGGGGCACGTCCCGGAGCTTGCCACCCTTCGGCGGGGCGAACACGGCCTTGCTGCGGCTCAGCTTGAGCTGCTGGACCACGTGAAGCGTGTCCGATTCGAAGTCGATCGCGTCGACGGCGACGCCGAGAATCTCGCCCTGGCGGAGCCCGCAACCACCGCCCAGATCGACCATCGCTCGGAAGCGCTCGGGCATGGCCGCACGAACAGCGAAGACCCGTTCCGGCGTCCACGGGACGACGCGCTTGGTGTCGACGGTCGGCGGTCGGACCGAGCGAGCCGCACACGGGTTGCGGGGGAGATGCCCGTCATCCACGGCCGCGCTCAATGCAGCGCGCACGTTGGAGTAGATCGTCCGGGCGTAGGAGCCCCGGATGCCGTTCTCCTGTAGCTGCCGCACCCAGTCCCGGATGTGCGCGGGTTGGAAGGACCCGAGGGGGCGCGTGCCCAGGTACGGGAAGGCGTGCAGCCGAAGCTGCGACTCCATCGAGGCCTGAGTGTTCGGGTCAGCGCCCTGGGTGCCCACCCAGCGTTCGGTGTACTGCTGGAAGGTGATCCGGGCCGCGCGCGGGTCGATGTACTGCCCGCGCGCCATGTCCGCCTCGATGTGGGCGAGCCACTGATCGGCAAGTCGCTTCTG
The DNA here is from genome assembly GCF_040634475.1 of Streptomyces sp. NPDC007095. Taxonomy (NCBI): domain Bacteria; kingdom Bacillati; phylum Actinomycetota; class Actinomycetes; order Kitasatosporales; family Streptomycetaceae; genus Streptomyces; species Streptomyces sp. NPDC007095. Next base: position 59,074 of record NZ_JBEYFS010000011.1, on the reverse strand, counting down.
CCGGTCGGGAAAGCTCTTGGCCTTCTCCGTACCGTCCGGGCCAACGTAGCGCGCCCGGTAGCGAAGGCCAGAGCCGTAGCGGTCGCTCCGGACCTTTCGGACCTTGCCGTCCGGGCCAGTTTCGCTTTTGTACCAGCGGTCTTGGATGTGCCCGGCCATCAGGCAGCGGCCCCTTCCATCAGGGACTCGACCCAGGCCCTGACGTCGTCGGGGTCGTAGCGCAGGTGCCGGCCGACACGGAAGCCGCGGGGACCGGTGCGCTTCCGGCGCCACTGGTAGACCGTCTCGATCGGCACGCCCAGAAGTTCGGCGACATCCAGAGGAGTGAGGTAGCGCGCTGGAAGGGGGCGCGGCTCGTTGGGAACCCGCGCCACGGTAAGGCGCCGCTCAGCCATGGGTCGGTTCTCCTTCTGTTCCGGGGGCGGGTTCGAGGGATGCGGCAAGCCAGGCTTCGGCACTGCTGAGGCCGGTTCCGGCGAAGACCCAGTGCGAGAGGACGAGGGTCGTGTCGATGTCGCCCTCGGTTGCTGCTGCGGCTTGTGCGCGGCGCCATTCGGCGCGGGCGGTGCGGAGGGCGCCGAGGGTGGTCGAGTAGCGGCGGGACTTGGTGGAGAAGTGACCGCGGAAGCCGAGCATGTGGGCCCAGGCCCGGAGCCGGAGGTCTTCCAGGTCCTTGCGTGCGCCGAGGGTCCAGGCGGTGCGGATCAGTCGGCGTGCGTGGTCGGTGATGTCGAGCTGGGCGAGTTCGGCGAGGAACTTGAGGGGGCGGTCGAGAGCTCCCGTGGCGGTCTCGGCGCCCTTGGTGGCGTACTTGGCGATGTACGAGGCGACGGCCCGCTCGGTCAGCTCCTGGTCGCCGTCGAAGTCGGCGGATCGGATCGTGCGGACGTCGATCTGACGGCCGAAGGTGAAGGCGTGCGCGCGTCCGTCGATGAGCGGGCCGTCCACGCGAACGTGAGCAGCGGCGACGCTTATGGCGTCGGTGAGCAGTTCGGCGGTGGCCCAGGCCGGGGGCGGGGTGTCGCCGCCTTCGGGGCCGTCGATGCGGATGACGGCGTGGAAGTGGACGGCGCCGCGCTTCTGGTACTCGGCGACCTTGGCGAAGGACACGCGGGCGTACTGGCGGAAGGTGCGCTGTGAGAGTCCGGCGCGCTTGGCGACCTCCCGGCGGAGGTAGGTGGAGAAGCGGCGCCAGAGCGGACCGGCGTGGGCGTTCCAGAGGATGGCGGCTTCGTAGTCGTAGGTGTCCGGGTTGAGCGGGGTGCCGAGCGTGGCGTCGTCCTGGTCGTGGAGGACGCCGCAGCGGCAGCGGCGGACTGAACCGGCCGAGCCCGTGGGGCGGTTGTGGACGGGGCCGAAGCTGGGTGCGGTGAAGGTGGCGAAGACGCGGAGGTGTGAGGCGACGTGTTCCGGGATGCCCTTGCCGCCGCGCAGGCCGGAGGTGATCAGGTGGAAGGTGTCGCGGCGGTAGACCTCCGCGCAGGCCGGGCAGCGGGTCGTGCGGCGGTTGTTGCAGCGGACCAGGAGGTGACCGGCCGGGAGGCTGGAGGAGTCGAGGCGGTGGAGGACGTTGCCGATCTCTCCGGTGCGGGTGTCGACGTCGTATTCGGTGCGGTGGCCGTCGAGGCGGATCGGGGTCGTGCAGCCGCCGAGTCCGGAGAGCTGGCGGAGGATACCGGGCAGGGTGCCGTGCTGGGCGAGCTTGGCGAGTTCGGGCAGTGGGGGCGGGGTGGGGCGGGTGAAGATGGCGTTCTCCTTCTGGCTGGCTTGCTGCGCTGGTCAGGAGGGATGAGCCCCGGGGCGGCGGGATGCTTGGCCGTGTCGAGCCGCCCCGGGGCATCAGGCGCCGTTCAGCGCCGGTGGTGGTCGCGGAGCATCGAGCGCAGGACCACGGCGGCGATGGCGACGGAAATGGCCGTGACGGCGACGGCGGCCAGGAGCGCGGTCAGGACGACTCCGCCGACGAGGACGGCCGCGACCGCTCCCGTGCTGATGGAGATCTGCGGGAGCGTGCGTCGCACGGGTGCCGGATCGGCCGGGGTGTGGCTGTGTGCGGGCGGCGGGGTCGGGTTGTCGGGGTACTTGGGCAAGAACACAGCGAAGCTCTCCTTATCTACTCGTCTAGTCATGTGAGCCGTTGACAATGCCCACACCGGAACGCGTGCCGGAGTCAATGGCGGGGGCCATGAAGGTGTGCGAGAGCAGGAAGCCGAACAGGGCGATCACGACGACGATCCAGGTACGGACGCCGAGGAACTTGACCGCTCCCCAGGCGATGAAGCCGAGGACGACGACGAGCGGGAGGCTGACGGTCACGTGGTGCAGGTCCTTTCAGCGGACGGGGCAGCGGTGGGTGCGGGCGGCGAGTTCGGCGGCGGCGCGGCTGTCGTAGTCGGCGGAGAAGCCGCAGCGCGGGGCGGTGCAGGCGGCGGTGTGCTTCTCACGGCCCCGGTTGTCGTAGGACGTGCCGACCTGGACGGGGCCGATGCGGGTGACGTCACGGAAGCGCCGGTCAGGGGACATGTCGGATTCCTTTCAGAGGTGGGCGGCGATGGCTTCGGCCATGGGTGCGGGGACGCCGAGCCGGGCGCGGAGGGTCGGGGTGTCGATGACCGTTCCGGTGCGGGTGTGGTGTTCGGCGGCGACCTTGCGGGCGTGTTCGACCAGGGAAGCCGGGACAGTCACGGCAGGCGGAGCGGGGGGCGGCTCGGGAGCCGGTTGTCCGGGGAGCTCCGGGGCGGGATCGGGCGCCTCCTCCTGGTCCTGCTCGTCCTGGTCCTCGGTGTCCTCGTGCGGGGCCGGACCCGGGGTCGAGTGGGCGAGGAGTGTTCCGCCGAGGAAGGCGACCGCGGGCCAGCCCGCGACGAGGATGCGCAGCCAGGCCGGCACCTGGTCCAGGTCGAGGAGTCCGGCGGTGGCGACGTTCGCCCCGAGAGACGCAGTGAGCGCGATGACGAACCAGCACCACCCAGCCGCTTTCGCCTCGCCGGTCCGCAGTCGGCGCCAAGCGGCGACGAGCAGCAGGTCGACGGAGATGGGATACGCCCAGGCCTTCCATCCGTCCTGACCGGCCGCCGAGGCGACGTCGTGCAGGTGGGCGAAGGACAGCGCTGCGGCGATGAGCGCCTGGACGAGTACCGCGTCGACACGGGCCAGTTGGGCGCGCATGCTGCGGCTCCTTCCGGATTCAGGCATGGCAGGGGTAAGGAGTTGGCGCGAGGCGGTCACGCCGACCGGGATGGGGAGGGGCGAGTGTCAGTCGGTCACGGGACGCGGCTGGAGTACCGGGGCCGTCGCAGTCTCGACGGGCCGTACGGGCACGTCGGGCCGGAAGCGCTTGAGCGCGGACAGGTCGGGCACCAGGTGGGCCCACTCGCGGCAGATCTCGGCGGCGTCGCCGAGGGAGAGATACGGGGTGCGGATGCGGGACCAGCCGCCGGAGGTGTCACCGGCCACGGCCAGACCAGGCCGTTCGGGAGCGATGGCGCACGCAGCGGAGACGGCCTCGGGGGCGATGTCGCCCAGCGCCATCTTGGCGGAGGCTTCGTCGTTGACACGGTGGCAGACACGGCCGGTCAACTGGGCACGGAGCATGGTCGCCCCCTTGCCCAACTCGGCGCCGAAGCGCTGCCCGCAGACCTCCAGATAGATCCCGGCGGCGCGGCCGAGCTGGGCGAGACGGATGAGCTGGGTGACCATCTCGTCGCGCCGTTCCTCGTCCTTGCGCGAGGCGACAAGGAAGAGTTCAGCCACCTCGTCGACGAACAGCACGATGGGCACGGGGCGTTCGTGCTCAGGCAGTCCCCAGATGTCCGAGGTGATCTCCTCGTCGGGGGCGTCCGGCGCGATCCCCTGCCGGGCCTTGATCAAGTCGTATCGGTCCTCCATCTCCTTGACGAGCACGGGCAGCAGCTCGGCCGCCTGTTCCGGGTCGGTGGCCAGTGCCGAGAGCCGGGCGGCGAACGGCGCCAGCTCCACACCGCGCTTGCAGTCGATACCGACCAGGGCGACGGGTTGCGGGGCGAGTCCGGTGAAGAGATGCCGCAGGTACATGGACTTGCCCGACAGCGTTGCGCCGAGGGTCAGTTGATGAGGCACGGTCCGGTAGTCCCGTACGAAGGGAGTCGCGTCCTCCCGCAGCGCCACAGGCACCTTGAGGAACCCGCCATCGACCTTGCGCGGCATCCGTACCCGCCGCAGCACGTCGAAGCCGACGAGCCGCAGCTCGACCACACCGGGCTTGACGGTCGTGACGTACACGGCGTGGACGCCCCAGGCGTGCCGCAGCCGTTCGGCCGAGGCAGCGACGTCGGCGGGTTCCTGCCCGGGGGCGAGCCGCAGACGAAGCCGTAACCCGGTCGAAGTGGGCCGGATGATTCCCCGACGCGGCGGTACGGGGCGGATCTCACGTCGAGTGGTGGCCTTGACCGCCAGGACCCGCAGCCGGGAGGGAGCCACGGTCAGGCCGCAGGCTTCCATGACGGAGCTGTAGGAGCTGAGCAGCCGGGCCGTGGATATCGGCAGGCCGACCGTGGACCAGTAGACGCCGGGGTGCTTGGCCCGGGCGTAGGCAGCCCCGCCGCCGAGCGCGGCGAGGGGACCACCCACCTCCAGAAGCGTTGCCAGATCCGTCATCAGGCCGTGGCCCCCAGGGCCGCCGGGAACGCGGCCGGAGTGACGGCGGCGGAGCGGTAGGCGATGCCGTGCCGCTGCTGCCCGTTGAACACGCTCTCCCAGGGCCGGGCCACGAGCCCCGGCAGCGAGACCGGAGCGCCGAGCGCGAGCCCCTCGGACACCCCGCTCTCCGGAACGGTGACCTTGATGAGGGAGGACTCCCCTTCCTCGATGTAGACGACGCCGATCGTCATCAGGGCCTCGCCGGTGTTGATGTCCTTGGCGATCTCGCCGGTCTGCCGGTCGCGGACCTTGGGCTCGGGCGCCTCGGTCAGCAGGATCGTTGCGGCCGAGGTCTCCACACGGATGGTGCGCAAGAGTTCTTCCTATCTACTCGTCTATACAAGATGCAGTCTTCGAACCCGATCTCCGGGAACGATGACCACCCTGCCACACAACTTGCCCACTCGTCTATACGAGTATGCCTGTTGGCGTGTACGAGTTCCGGGAAGCGGCCCCGCGCACCACCGCAGATCACCCGCTCCTCACGCCGATCACGTCGCCGGGAGCTGGTACGACAGGACGTAGGCGTCCGCCGCCATGACCGTGTCGCAGACCTCCACGGCCCGCCCTTCGGTGTCGTACGCGGTGCGGATGAGGTGGATCACAGGTACGCCGGAAGCCAGCCGGAGCGTCTTGACCTCGGACGGCGAGGGCATCCGGGCCCGAATCTCCTCCTCGAAGTGGTCGAGGCGGTGACCGAGCTCCTCAAGACGGGCGTAGATGCCGCCGGGACCGGGATTGGGCTCGGCGATCGGGGTGTCCCGGGCGATGTCGAGCGGGAGATACGAGGTGGCGAACTCGACCGGACGTCCGTCGAGGAGATACCGGCGCCGGCGGGCGAGCACGCGCCGTACGGAGCCGAGCCGCGTGGAGATGTCCTGACTGGCCTTCTCCTCCTTCACCTCCAGGCTGTCCACCTGCGGATGACTGCCAGCAGCATCGGCCTCGACGATGAACGCGGACTTCCCCTGTTCGCGGTGGCGCCGGGCGAACCGGTCGGAGGCGAGCCGCCGCACGGGTGGCCGTGGTCGCACGAAGACGCCTTTCCCGTGCTCGGCATGGACGAGCCCCTCGCCCTGGAGGATGGAGAAGGAGTTCCGGACGGTCATCCGGGACACTCCGTAGTGCTCGACGAGCTCAGCTTCCGAGGGGAGCTTTTCGCCCTCCTTGAATCGCCCACGGTCGATGGCCTCGCGCAGCTGGTCGGCGATCTGCCGGAACACCGCACGATCGCTCGTGGGATCCAGATCGCCGAGCAGACTGGTCGGGAGTGAGGTCACGAGTACTCCTTTAGGTATCTAGACGAGTGGGCGAGTGTTGTTGCTACGGTGGAGAGCCTAGCCATCCGAGAAGGCCGAGGAACGTGACCACTGACCGCCCGCACTCCGTGAGCGTTGCCGGAGTCATTGTCGACGACCAGGGCCGAGCCCTGCTGATCAAACGTCGCGACAACGGTCACTGGGAACCCCCAGGTGGCATCGTCGAGCGGGAGGAAACCCTCCCCGAGGCCCTTCAGCGCGAAGTCCTCGAAGAAACCGGAATCAAGATCGCGCTTCCCGCGACCCTCACCGGCGTCTACAAGAACATGACGGGCCTGATCGTCTCTCTGGTCTTCCGCTGCGAGGCCGCCGACGGCACACCCACCACCGGGGACGAGACCTACGCGCTGCGCTGGGCCACCCGCGAAGAAGTCACCGACCTCGCCGACGAGGCATACGCGATCCGCGTCCTGGACGCACTCGACGCGGCGTCCCCGCCGGCCATCCGCGCCCACGACGGCGTGAAACTCGTCTAGCCCGAACCCGCTGCACATGGCGGCCTACCAGCACGAAGGAACTTGTATGCACGAGTATACGAGCACGGCGCGGGTATGGGGCCTCACTTGCCCAGGTTTCCCCGAAGAGGTCAGCAGGGCCCGACGCTGGACCCGCGACATCCTGCGCGGCTCACCGTTAGCCGAGGACGCCGAACTGATCGTGAGCGAGCTGAGCGCGAACGCGATCCTGCACACCGCCAGCGGACAGCAGTCGGGCAGCTTCCATCTGGCTCTCGCGGTCTCGTCGCAGGTGGTTGCCCTGTCGGTCACGGACGACGGCGGCACGGGGACGGCGCCGAAGGCCGAGCACGCCGACCACGACGCCACACACGGGCGAGGCCTGGGCATGGTCAGCGCGATCGCACACCGGATCGTGGTCCACGACAGCGAGGTCGGCCACACGGTCACCGCGGAACTCTTCACGAGCATCCGCCCGGGAGGCCGCCCGTGCTGACGTCGACCACTCCCGAGGGCTTAGCCGCGGCGGGGCAAGGCGGCGCGTACCGCTGCTGGGCCACGGCCTACCCGCTGCACGAGACCCACTCGATCCTCCTGGGATCACACGATGCGACAAGCCCCCGTCTCGCGGTGCGATGGCTTCGCGAACGCACGAGGAACGTCACGGACCAACTCGACATGGCATACGCCCAGCCTGGCCGCTACTGGCTCAGGGACGAGACCGAACACGAACGAGCCCTCGCCTACCTGACCACGGGCACGGCCTACCAACTCACCCTGCACGACGAGAACACGCGCTACGTCCTCGTGGCCTACCCGCCGGGAGCGACCCCGTGAACGGATACACCCGCGGCTTCTGGTGCGAATGCTGGACCGAAGACCTCACCAAGACAGAGCAGCCGACCTTTCACAGCTCGTTTGACGCCCACTCGGCCGGACAGGCAGACCGCTGGATAGCGATCGCACTGCGCACCATCACGCCAGCGCTGGACTCCAGAGCCTCCGACGAAGCCTGGGAATGGCTGTACGAGGGCCGCATCGAAACGAGAAGAGCCCTCCTGTGCTCGGAACCCTGCACGGTCACGATCAACCAAGGCGGCACACGCATCACTTGGACAGCCCGACCAGCGCTCTTCCTACCCCTGGCACACCGTCGACGCCTTGAACTCCCTGCCTGCGCATATGACTTCAAGCGCCACACCGAGTACTGAGTTACAACTTTCTCTACTGGTTCAAGCCCCGGCTGCGCTCCGCTCCGCCGGGCGCGCTCCCGGCTCCGCTCCGCGCGCCGCTCCTGCCTCCGGCCCGCTCCGCGCGGGCTGCGCCGACGCGCGCCCACACGTGGACAGGACCGAAGGCCATGAGGCGATCACCGCAGAGCACCGGCCACGGTCAAGACGATGCCTCCGGCGGGGGATCGGCCGGCACCGGGATGGAGGGGGCGCCGTTCCTGACCGCGGGTCCGTAGTGGCGAGCGCGGGGTGCTCCCATCCCGTACGCCATCGACCCAGGCAGAGCCGAGCAGACGCGGCCCATGGCGTCCAGGTCGTTCGTACAGTGGCGCGCTCCACCTGGACGCCATGAACCACGCCCGCTCCACGGTGTGTGGGTCGACGGCGTACGGGATGGGAGCTGGGGTGAGTGGTGGGTGAAGGTAGAAGGCGGGTGAGGCCGACTCTTCCTCAGCCAAGCTTGCCGAAGCTACCCAGAACAAAGAGGCAGAAGACAAGGAGAGCGCCGATGGAGACCAACCCGCGCTTCACGTAGAGACGACGTTCCTCGGCTCTACGTTCCTCCCGGTACTGATGCAGCCCCTGAGCCACTGCCCGCGCCATCTCATCTTCGTTCATCGTGCCCCCTGACTCTCGTGCCCCTCACGTGCCCAATCTATGGCCCGCAGGCCACACTTGGACCCGTGACAATCAATGATGGCAGCGGGGCAATCGACCCCTGGGCGCTCCTCCTGGAGACGGACTGGAGCAGCGTCGAACACTGTTGCCCTAACGTAGCCCCGGCGACCCCCGTCATTCTGGCAGGGCTGCTGGATGACGACGAGGATGTTCAGCGAACCGCCGTACACAACCTCAGTCAGGCCGTAACCCACCAGAACAGCATCTATGGCGCCACCGCCCCGGCCGCTCGCTTCGTCATCACCATCCTTGGCCACTCCCGAACGATGACCTCGGGGGTCTACTTCCACGAGGAGCGCCGCCGGCCTATTCGCGCGGCACTCCTGCAATGGCTAGGTGACCTCGTCGACGACGCGACGTACGACGAAGACGGCCCGGGAGAACCTGACGATGTCGCCGCGGTACGTGCCATCCTCCCGCTGATCTACGAGGCGGCGCGGCCGTACCTTGCTGATGCGGACCTTCTGATCCGGGAAGCTGCGGTGCACGCAGCTGCGATGACGCTCGCCGCGCCTGAGCTGGCCGTACACATCCCGGAGTTCGTGCCGCTGGTACGCACCACGCTAAGCACCAGCGAGTACCGGGGTTACCGATACCTCGCCAAGCAGTGCCTCGTGACATGGGGTGTAGAGCCCGGCCCCCTACCCGACCCACGGATCTCGGGTCCCGAACCGATGGATCACCCCTGGGCGGATGGCTACTCCGACGACCCGCCGTTCTGACCCCAGGAGGCATCTCGACGCACCAGGCGTCACCGACGGCAGTTCCGCCGAACTGATGTCCCTCCGCTTTCAGGCTGGCACCTGGCCGTGCCACTCTCGCGCCAGAACAGACGGGGACTCACGGGGAACCGGGGTCCGCAGGGGTGAACTCGCCGGACTCTGGCCAAGCCAGGGAATCCGCAGGTCACGCATGTGATTACCCACCCTCGCTCCTAAAGCGGTGGCTTCCTGGCAACCAGCGGCAGTGGCCAGCTAACGCAGGCCACGAGTGCGCTGCCGTCCTCGGTGAGGAAGAGCAGGGTGAACCGTGTCCGATTGTCAGGATCGATCAGCGCTGTGCGCACAGGCTGGCCATATTCCCTGATGAGCTGCACTGCTCGCTCCAGGCCAGGAGGTTCGAATCCGCGCATCCGCATGCGCTGAAGTCGGCGACTGAAGACTCCGGCATGCACACCAGTGGGTTGTACCCGTTCCTCCACCGAGTAGGGGGCGCCGCTGCGGAGGGCGGCCAGAGCTATCACGGATGCCTCGTCATCACCGATCAACACCGATTCCAGCACATGCCGTTCCATGGTCACCCCGTTTGGATCGTGCGGTACAGCAGCCAGGTACCGCAACCCTAGTAACCGCCCCCGCACGGTAGCGTCCCTCCGGGCCCGCCCAGCGGCCGGTATGACCCCGCTGACCGATCGCGCTAGAGCTACGGATCACAAGGTCACGCCACCCACCGGGCGGCTTGGCAACTGGCCGGACCGTCTCAGTTTCCGTCTCATTCAGCGCCGGTCACAGCCGTTCAGGCGGGGCCGCCGCCGGTGTCCGCTCTCACGACCGACCGCTCATGAACGCAGGTGAACGGCCCCGTCCGAGGGTCCCGGGAGCACCACCACAGTTGGAAAGCGTGATGGGATCACGGTGCCGGCCGCTTGCCTCGTGGAGGATGAGGGGGGTGGGGATCCACGGCCTGCAACATAGTCCCGAGGTGGCTCCCGGGGACCTTTGTGCCCACCCCCCTTGACCGCGGACCTCGAAGGTTCTCTGACCGGTCTCACTCCACTAGGCAAACTAGCAAGCAGCACTGACAACGCCCCGGCGCCAGGAGGACCGACCTACGAGGTCCCCATCAAGCGGCAGTCCACCTCAGCTCCCCAGGTTCGGCCATCCATCCCTGTTGGAGTAGCTCTCGAGGCAGTACCGGGTTGAGCGGTCCCACTCCTTCCCGGTAGCGAGTTCGTATGCCCGATCCGGCACGTACAGCAACCACTCCCCGTCAAACTCGGTGGCGGTGTACGGGGCGAACTTGTCAACGTCGAAGAAGACGCCTTCCCATACGGCTTGTCCTGCGGCGACGACAGCGCAACGGGCGTACAGGAACCCGTCGGCAGACTGTGGGAAGGGGCTGCCGTTCCGGCCCGTCATGTCGGCAACGGGAAGCATCCCGAATTTCTCTTGGTCCAGGCGGTAGAGAGCCTCGGCATGTCGTTCCGCGAAGCCGATGATGTCGGGGACGGAACGGCGGCCCAGCTCCTCGGCCAGGCGCTGGCAACTCGCCTGCGTGGATTTGCCGTTCAGGGTGGCTATCAGCGCCCAGAAGGCGGCCCATGTCATTCTCACTGGCGCAGGATGCCAGAGCCCTCTGACATCCACGGCTGACATCAACGAGGCCGGACGGCGGCATACAGCGGCACCCCTGGACGACCGTCGGACCAGCCAACGACCGCGCTAGGGGCGGGTGTAGATCGAACTCCTAATGCGGTGCTCATCTCGGTATGACGAGACGGAGCCAGTCGGCGAGCGCGGCGAAGTCGGCGTCCATGAGGCCCTTGGCCGGGTCGACGCGATGGAGCAACGACGGCCCAGAATGACTGGCATCGACCCACAGGCGGTCCATAGCGCTGATCTCGTCGTCGACCCAGATGAACGGTCGGCCGTTGGCCCACTCGACGAGGTGATGGGTCTTCCAGTGCAAGCCGCGCGGGCCCTCGTCGGCGTAGGAGGCTGGCCACTCCACCACGGGCAGCCTCGGCAGTCCGATGCGTGGGGAGATGACCTCGTTCGCCTCCTCCATCCAGGTCGTAGCCCAGACGAGATGACATCCCAGGGCGGTGAGGCGCGATCCAAGCTCAGGGTCGAGTCGCGTCAGCAGTGGGTTTCCTTGATCTCCAGACGTCGATGCGTCGGCGGCAGTGGCCTGTGGGCGCCCGGACGACGACCCGAACGGGATCAGTGGACCGTCGACGTCAAGGAAAACGAGGGGATGCTTCGTCGCGCTTGTCACGACGGCACGATAGCCCGGTGCAGCAGGGGAGCGGCTCCCTCATCGCTGGGCCGTCCCTGGGCCGTCCGAGGTCGCTCAACAGCAGCCAATGACGACCAACGACGACCAGCAGGCGCACGGGCCCACCACCCCTGACCAGCAAAAACCCAGCTCACCAAGATCCCCGGCAAGACCCAGGGCAAGAAGAAGTAACGCGACACCAGTAAGCCCCCGACCTGCGAGTTTCTCGCGGGGCGGGGGCTTTTTGGTGGGGCTGGGCCGTCAGCTGCTCGGCTGGGCCGTCAGGCGTCGTTGTCCCGGCGCCACTCGTAGGCACCGGGCGACGTCTCTACGACTTCGCGGGGGTAGACCTCGTGCACCTGGGCGAGCAGGTCGCGCTGTTTGCTGACCCAACCCGTCGGCAGCGAGAACAGCGGGACGGTGTCAGTGACTCCGGAGGCGGGTCCGTCGTGGGCCGACACCGACATCCGGTCGTGGCCGTCAGGCTTGAACTTCAACGACGGTGTCCGCCCCGAGGTGAGCCACATGGCGAATCGCCGGGTTTCCAGGGTCGCCAAGGTGTCGTCCCAGTCCTCCAGATCTTCAGGGAGGAGGGTCACCGAAAAGGTGGCGCTGAGGGACTCCGCCACGATGACGATCTCGCATTCGAGGAAGCCGTGGCCGAACAGGTTGCCGGGCTGTGAGCGTCCCAGAACGCGCACGGAGACGCTGTGCCCGCTGGTACCCGGCCGGTCGGCCAGGTGGATCAAGTCGATGACGTCGTCCGTCGAGTCCATGGATTCCCTCCCCGATGACAAGTCCGAGCCTCTTGCCGGACTGCGCACGGATGTCAGGGCCCGGGGTGCGGGCGGCGGTGGTAGACGCCGGCCACAGCTTTGCTCGTACGTTCCCGGCTGGAGGGCATGAGATGGGCGTAGACCCGTAGTGTCAGGCCTGGGTCCGAGTGGCCGAGGTACTCCGCGAGGGCCTTGATGTTCTCCCCACCCCGCCTACCTGGCGATAGCCTGCGGGCCAAACCAGGAAGGTGGGTCCAGTGGGCTTCGACGCGGAACGATCAGCGCGCATCGCCGCCATGCAGGAAACCGGCCGGCCCGTCTGGGAGGCCACCGGCGACACGGACGCACTGCAACAGTTCCTCAAGGACAACGGGTGCCACGGCGTGGAAGCGGTATTCGTGACCATGGGCCTGCTGAACTGCGATCTTGCCGAAGCCCAACGAGCCTTCTTCAACGCCCCATGCCGCGACGCCGAGCGCCGCTTCCACAACGACGCCATGGACCTGCTCGCAGAGGCCGCCGACCACGACGCCTGACAGCACAGCGGCCCAGCAGAGGCCCTTGACTCGGCCATTGAGACTCCACCGACCCGGCGGGGAACCAAATCTCTGCACATCTTGTGCACAGGATGCTTTCCGCTGTTCCATACAACGCTATGGCACAACGATCTTTCAGTGGCGAGCTCAAGCACCGTTTCAGCCCACACCCTACTCACGTTCCACGAACAACGTGGCAGCGGCTCAACCGGGCCAAAACAGACTCGGGGTGGCCGCTATTGGCAATCAACTTGTTCGGTTCCGTTGGCCTTTCTATTCTTTTCCTGTACTGGGCAATATCTGAATCGGGGGCTTACTCGGCTTACTTTTACTACGCAACCATCGGTTCGCTTCTTGTCGTGCTTCGGACGGGGCACGTGATGGTGTGCGTAGCCAGAGGTCAGACAGGCCAGCTGGCGCCAGAAGGCCCGGCAACCTCGCCTGGTGAGAGCCTGCGCCAACGGGGGAGACATACCTGACCTCTGATGCGCCCGGGGCCTCGCGCCGGTTGCGTGCCCGATCCGGAGGGCAGCCACAGGGAATCGCAGGGAATCGCGGCCACGAACCGTTCGGAACCAGGTCAGAGATTTACCAGGTCAGCCACCAGGCACATACGCGATCTTCCAAACTGGCGACGACCCCGGGCATGGAGTCCCGGGGCCGTCTCTGGGCCTGGAAAGGACGCTCAACGATGACCAGCGTTGACAACCGTCGACAGCTCGACAGCAGGTCAGAGCGTTCACCCAATGAGGGACCGCAGGTCAGGAAGCGGCCCCTTCACTTCTTCGGCTACTGAGCGCACCCAGCGGCGCTTGACTCGCCCATTAAAGCTCCGCCGACCTTGCGAATCCGGCCGTACGCCCTCGTCCATCAGGCTGGCTAGCCGCGCCCTATCGCAAGATCCGCTCGCGCCGCCGCATGAAGAGCGTTCAGGGCCGTGACCAGTGGAACCTCCTCGAGGGCGGCCTCCCCGTTGGCGGGATTGCGTGTCACTCGTAGTAGATCCCAGGCTTGCTGATTGACGACGTGGGCAGCAGTGGCAGCAGCTTCATCGCTCAACAGGATGAAGCTCTCGAAAAGGATCGATCGTTTGGCCTCGATCGCCTCCATCTCCGCCAGCGCACCGGTTGTGTCCTCCTCCCGGTCACGAGCCCGCAAAGCTTCCCTGGCGGCTCTCATGATCTCTTTGACGCATGAGATGTACTCGATGTAGGTATCGAGCTTCCTCTCATCCCAACGGGTAGTCATCGTGCGTCGGAACTTTGCCCGCTCGGCTATCGCCGTCGCTAGGTAGGACGTCAGGGCGCCGATGAGGACGCCGACCAAGGTGACTATCTGGGTGGCCATGCCGATCAAGCTACTGACCGCCGAAGCCGCGTGTGCCACAGCCGTGCCACATGGTGCGTTCAGTCACGGTCAACGATGGTTCACCGCAGTCGAGATACCCCGCTGGACGACGGACCTCGGTGCGTGGCGTGACCTGCCTGCCTTCGCTGTCCCGCACCACCAGGCTTACAAAGCAGAGGTCGCGTGTGCAAAGCGGCCAGGGGCGATGGTCTTCCGATGTCAGACCGCGGTGAGATCGTGTCGCGCATGGACACGATCTTCGACCTCCCCGAAACGAGTGCCCCCGAGCAAGCTGTCATCGCTCGCTTCCGGCTGAGTGGCGAAGAGTTCGGCGAGCGTGCCGAGCGCGCAGTGATCTTCCACGCGGAACGCGCCATGGTGGCCGCGGTCGGGGAAGCGGGAGTTGGGGAGGTGGATGGGGACGAGTTCGGTGGGGGTGAGGCCGTGGTGTACGCGTACGGGCCTGACGCCGAAGCCCTCTTCAAGGTCATGGAACCGATACTGCGTGGACTTCCGTTCAGGCCGGCGCATGTCGTCCTGCGTCACGGGGCTGCGAAGACAGAGCTTCATGTGGATCTGTGAAGGAGCGGGTACAGCAAGCCGTCGACTTCGCGGGGATCACGCCGGGCGCCGACAGATCCCGCACCTGCATACGAGGCTCGAAGGAATCGGCCTGGACGGCAGAACTCAAGCCCGGAGGCAGCAAGAAGACCGTTGGAGCAGCGTTTCTCCGGGCAGCTTCGGAGCCGCCGCGCGACTTCTTCGTCCACGACGTGCGCACCCGCTGAACGACAGCATCCATGGGCTCGATCATCAAGCATGACGCCGTACCGCGGCCACAGAGTTATATACCGTGCCAGACCCGTGCCAGACCCGTGCCAGACCCGTGCCAGATCGTGCGGGGAACCACGGGGAACACCGGGCACCAAGTCGGCGGTCAGCTGGGCGCCGGCACCACTCCACCACAGGTCGACCGGGCAACCCGTCCCAGAACACCTCGGCTTCCCAAGCTCGGTGTGCGGACGGTGCTGACGCAAACGATGGCCTCCGATACGGTCCCGAGCCATGGCGAATGGCAACGGTGTGCCGGAGAAGGTGGCGTGGATCCTGGTTCGGGACGACCGGGTGTTGGTGACGCGTAGTCACGGCAGAGATCGCTTCTACTTCCCGGGCGGTCATCGTGAGCCGGGCGAGTCCGACGGCGAGACCCTGGTGCGGGAGATCGACGAGGAACTGCAGGTGGCGATCGACCCCGGTTCCATGGTGCACTTCGGCACTTTCGAGATCGGCGAGGGCCATCCGGATCACGGCCCCTTCCGGATGATCTGTTACACCGCCGATCATCGCGGTGAGCTGACCCCGTCGAGGGAGATCGCCGAGAAGGCGTGGTTCCGCTACGCCGATCGGGACCGAGTCTCGGCCGTCGACGAGATGGCTTTCGACGCGCTTTACGAGGCCGGGCGGCTTTCCTGATCCCGTGACCGCTGTACAGCAGTGGAGTACAGCAAGCACCACGACCGCAGCCGAGCGTCAACAACCGACGATGGCCGACCGACCAGCCGACCAGACCTCAATGACCGCCCAGCCGAGCGCTCGGGACGAAGAGGTCGCTCCAGAGCTGTGCCACGTGGGTACCTGCCGTTTCCCCAGGTCTACGGATGGCCGACTCGTACGGTGAGCCGCATGTCATCGCCGCTGAGAGCAGACGAGTCAATCGCCAGCCAGGAAGCTTTCGTTGCCTTCCTGACGGGGCTCACGGAGGACTACCGTCAACGCGGGGAGAAGTGGGAGAACCCCACTCTGGAGCAGTTTCTCGAAGCGTTGGCTGCGTGGGTGGCAGACGCTGGGCCGTCTTGGTACGAGCGATATCAGGGCGAGACCTTGCCGCCGGGTGGCAACTGGACGTACTTCGCTCAGGCACTTATGGCCGCAACGCTCTACGAGTGACCGTCGTTCCGCCGTGTCTTCGAGGTGGCGCGAGTGCTCAGCAGCGGGTACATGGCTGGGCCGTCCCTGGGCCGTCCGAGGCCGCTCACCAGTGGCCAAGGACGACCAACGACGACCGCCAGGCGCTCTAGGACACCACTCCTGAGCTGCGAAAACCCGGCTCATCAAGATCCCCGACAAGACCCAGGGCAAGAAGAAGCAACCCTGCCCCGCCAAGCCCCCTGTCCGCGGTTTCCTCCGCGGGCAGGGGGCTTGGTCGTGTACCGGGGGTCCTGCCGGGTCCTCAGGCCTGGCGGCCGCATGCAGAAGGGGCCCCGTCGTGGTGACGGGGCCCCTCTGGGTGGGGCTACGTGATCAGCCGCACTGGCACGGGTTGCCCGACTGGCAGCCGCAGCCGCAGCCGGAGCCGCAGCCGCAGGCGCCGAACAGCGGGAGGCTTTTGATGTCGGCGGGCTGGTCGGTGTCGCGGTCCAGGGTCGGGTCGGGCGTGGCGGGAGAATCGGCCATGGTGTCCTCCTCAATGAGGCCTCAATGAGGCATCGAGGCCGGGGGCCTACGCCTATACGCCTAGGCGAGGCGCGGGTGCCTACCCCCATTGCATGCCCGCTCCACTGGGCGCATCAACGGCGCACTGAGGCTCGCCCGCGCCCCTGGAGTGAGACGGAAGTCCCCGGTACTCCCGGACCTCAGACGCCCTCCGCCCCCGTGACCGGCTGAATGTCGGGCTGGAGCTCGTCCGCGTGCTCACCCGTCACCAGGTACACCACACGCTTGGCCACCGACACCGCGTGGTCGGCGAAGCGCTCGTAGTAACGGCCCAGCAGGGTGACGTCGACGGCGGTCTCGATGCCGTGCTTCCAGCGGTCGTCCAGCAGGTGCTGGAAGAGCGTGCGGTGCAGCAGGTCCATCTCGTCGTCGTCCTGCTCCAGCTGGAGCGCCAGGTCGACGTCCTTCGTGATGATCACCTCGGCCGCCTTCGCCATCAGGCGCTGTGCGAGCTGGCCCATCTCCAGGATCGTGGCGTGCAGGTCGTGCGGGATCGCCCGCTCGGGGAAGCGCAGCCGGGCCAGCTTCGCCACGTGCTGGGCCAGGTCGCCGGAGCGCTCCAGGTCGGCGGACATGCGGAGCGAGGTGACGACGATACGCAGGTCCGTCGCCACCGGCTGCTGGCGGGCCAGCAGGGCTATCGCGCGGGCTTCGAGCTCGTGCTGGAGATCGTCGACCTTCTGGTCGGCCGCGATCACGCTCTCGGCCAGCTTCAGATCGGCGTCGAGGATGGCCGTGGTGGCGCGCCCGATCGCCGACCCGACGAGCCGGGCCATCTCGACCAGGCCGTCGCCGATCGAGTCAAGTTCCTCGTGGTACGCGTCACGCATCTGCTTTGTCCCTCTCTTACGTCACCTTGGGGCCCGGGGGCCGGGCTGCCCGCCGGACGGACCGCCGGACGGGCCCCGTGAACCCCACGCTCCCACGTTCCGGCCCGTACGCGTCCGTTTCAGTCACCCCAAATGAACCATCCCTGGCTCCTGGGTGAACTCTGGGCGACGAGTGTTCGAGGTCGCACTCCGATGGCTGTGGCCTGGCGTGACGACGTGCCTAACCTGGGGGCATGGACGTGAACGCGGCGGTCGCCGCAGCGGCAGCGATCGCCGGAGTGCTCACCGGTGTCATCGCCATGCTGGCGTTCCGCTGGAGCGAGCGCGACCAGAAACGCCCCACCCGCACATCTCTGCACACGGACCCGGTGCTTCCGCCGGGCGTCGACACGGTGCTCTCCGTGCTCCGGTCCTCGGCCGTCGTCCTCGACGAGGCAGACGCCGTCGTCAAGGCCAGCTCCGCCGCGTATGCCCTCGGGCTGGTGCGCGGAGGCAAGCTCGCCGTCGAGCCGATGATGCAGATGGCCCGCGACACCCGCCGCGACGGGGAAATACGCCAGGTCGAGCTGGATCTGCCGAGGCGGGGAACCGGACGGGGGGAGGCCCTGGCCGTCTCCGCGCGGGTCGCCCCGCTGGGCTCCCGGCTCGTGCTGCTCCTCGTCGAGGACCTCACCGAGGCGCGGCGGATCGAAGCGGTACGGCGCGACTTCGTCGCGAACGTCAGCCACGAGCTCAAGACGCCCGTCGGCGCGCTCTCCCTCCTCTCCGAGGCCGTCATGGACGCCTCGGACGATCCGGAGGCCGTCGAGCGCTTCGCCGGACGTATGCAGATAGAGGCCACCCGGCTCACCAACCTCGTCCAGGAGCTCATCGACCTGTCGAGGGTGCAGAACGACGATCCCCTCGAGGACGCCGAGCCGGTCCGCGCGGACGAGCTGGTCGCCGAGGCCATCGACCGGTGCCGCCACCAGGCCGGCACCAAGCAGATCACCATGGCCGCCGGCGGCACCGCCGACCTGAGCATCTGGGGGAACCGGGGCCAGCTGGCCGCCGCCCTCGGCAACCTCGTCGAGAACGCCGTCAACTACTCGCCCGCCCGCACCCGGGTGGGCATAGCCGCGCGCCGGGTGACCGCGCCTGGCGGAGACCTCATCGAGATCGCCGTGACCGACCAGGGCATCGGCATCTCGGAGAAGGACCGGGAGCGCGTCTTCGAGCGCTTCTACCGCGTCGACCCGGCCCGTTCCCGCCAGACCGGCGGTACAGGTCTCGGTCTCGCGATCGTCAAACACGTGGCCGCCTCGCACGGCGGGGAGGTCACGGTGTGGAGCTCCGAGGGTCAGGGCTCCACGTTCACCCTGCGGCTGCCGGAGGCTGCCGCGGCCCGCGACCGCGGGATCGACCACGACATGCCCGGACTCGACGATGAGGACGAGAACGGGCAGCCCGACGGGACGACCACCGTCGCATCCCCGTATGAACCGCTTCCCGCTCCGGAGGTCCTTCCGTGACCCGTGTGCTCGTCGTCGAGGACGAGGAGTCCTTCTCCGACGCCCTGTCGTACATGCTCCGCAAGGAGGGCTTCGAGGTCGCCATCGCGACCACCGGGCCCGACGGACTCGACGAGTTCGAGCGCAACGGCGCCGACCTCGTCCTCCTCGACCTGATGCTGCCGGGGCTGCCCGGTACGGAGGTCTGCCGCCAGCTGCGCGGCCGCTCCAACGTCCCGGTGATCATGGTCACCGCCAAGGACAGCGAGATCGACAAGGTCGTCGGGCTGGAAATAGGAGCCGACGACTACGTCACCAAGCCCTTCTCCTCCCGCGAACTGGTCGCCCGCATCCGGGCCGTCCTGCGTCGCCGCGGGGAGCCGGAGGAGGTCACCCCGGCCGCTCTCGAGGCCGGTCCCGTCCGGATGGACGTCGACCGCCACGTGGTGACCGTCTCCGGTTCCAAGGTCGACCTGCCCCTGAAGGAGTTCGACCTCCTGGAGATGCTGCTCAGGAACGCGGGCCGCGTGCTGACCCGTATGCAGCTCATCGACCGGGTGTGGGGGGCCGACTACGTGGGCGACACCAAGACGCTGGACGTCCACGTGAAGCGTCTGCGCGCCAAGATCGAGCCGGACCCGGGCGCGCCGCGGTACCTGGTCACGGTGCGTGGCCTCGGCTACAAGTTTGAACCCTAAGTCGCCAAACTGCTACGGTAAGTAACCCTCGCCGTCGGGTGGACGGAGAGGCTAAACGTCTGTGGAGCGTTGGTAAGACCTGGAACGATCCGGGCGCGATGCGGTGAAGCAGGAATCCCCTTGAGGGTGCGCCAAAAGTTCGAGCCGTAAAGCTCAGAACCGCCAAGGGCGGGAACCGATAACCAAGGTTCCCGCCCTAGATGTTTGCAGTGCCCGTCAGTGGCCGGAGGCCGACGCGGTGGCCGTCGCGCTCGCCGAGGCCGCGTCGGTGGGCGTGCCCGAGACGGAGTCGGACGGCGAGGTCTTCGGTGACTTCGAGGCCTTCGGCGACTTCGAGGAGGTCGCGGAGCCGGTGGCCGTCGCGCCGGGCGCCGCCGGGATGGTGGTGGGGCCCCACTTGGTGAAGTAGCTCTCGGCCGGGACGACGAACGCGCGCAGCTTCACGTCACCGGTCTTGCTGAAGGTGAAGGTGATCGGCTGGGCGTTGCCGTCCTTGACGGCCGCACCGGGGTTGCTCAGGGCCGCGGAGGCGTTGCCCTCGCCGCCCAGGATGACGTGGCCGCCGGCG
The DNA here is from genome assembly GCF_040634475.1 of Streptomyces sp. NPDC007095. Taxonomy (NCBI): domain Bacteria; kingdom Bacillati; phylum Actinomycetota; class Actinomycetes; order Kitasatosporales; family Streptomycetaceae; genus Streptomyces; species Streptomyces sp. NPDC007095. The sequence continues at coordinate 38,978 of NZ_JBEYFS010000011.1, read as the reverse complement.
GGGATGGTCAGCTTGCCGCCGCCCTTGGCGGGCGTGATCTGGGCGACGCCGTCGCCGCCGATCTTGACCGAGTCGAGGGTCTGCGGGGTGCGGCCGTTGTTGAAGACGGTCGCGGAGACCACCGCCGGGCCCGTGGACGTCGTGTCGGGCTGGGTGATGACGAGGGCGTTCTGGATCTTGATGTCGCCGACGCTGGTCGCCGCGTTGTCCGGCTTGACCCCCAGCGTCTGTGCGTTGTTGCCGGCGCCGCACGCGGCGAGCGAGGCGATCGAGAACGCGATGGCGGCGGCGGCGAGAGTGCCGCGTCGAAGGCTGCTGCTCACGGCGGCGGCAACTCCTTGAACGTGGGCGAAGCAGGGCGGCTCCGGTGTAAAGCCGCCCTAAGGGGTCTGTCAGCGGCCTTAGGTTACCGAGCCGTTCCCACGCCGCCGCACCCGACCCGCCCCTTGGCCCCCGCGAGCCCCGTTGCGGCGCTCGTGCGCCCCGGTCCTCGGGTGGTTCCGGTCCGCCTCATCAGCTACTTTGAGCTTCTGTTCGTCCGCCATTCACATAAGCGGCTGTACGAGTTGCCGTGAGAGTAGCGACGAGATCCGCTTGGGGTTTTCCGGTAAGGAATCCGCGGCGGTCCGGAAAATTGATCATCGGCAGATCGGTGCGGCCCGTGATCAATTCCGGATTCGTCTCGTACCCGACTCCGCTCACCGAACGGAGTAGCGGAAGTCGAGCTCCTGGAGCGGGACAAACCGGGATGTTCAGACCCTGGTCAGGAACGTCCGGTGTGTGTAACGTACGCGTTTCTCTTGCCCTGAACAGCCGCTCCCACCTGCGAATACCCTCTTCCGCTCCCCCTTCGCAGCACGTTCCTGTCGCGGTTGTCAAGCCCCGAGATATGCCCTGACCTGCGAAAACGCCATTCAGAAGACGCCGTTTCCGTGTTACCCTGGATAGCCACGGAAGGGGTACCTGTCACATGACGTTCAAGGTTGGCGACACCGTGGTCTATCCCCATCACGGGGCCGCGCTGATCGAGGCCATCGAAACTCGCCAGATCAAAGGCGTGGACAAGACCTACTTGGTGCTGAAGGTCGCCCAGGGCGACCTGACGGTGCGTGTGCCAGCGGACAATGCGGAGTTCGTCGGCGTGCGTGATGTGGTCGGTCAGGATGGGCTGGACCGGGTCTTCGAGGTGCTGCGTGCGCCGTACGCCGAGGAGCCCACGAACTGGTCTCGTCGTTACAAGGCAAATCTGGAGAAGCTCGCCTCCGGCGACGTCATCAAGGTCGCGGAAGTCGTGCGTGACCTGTGGCGTCGTGAGCGCGAGCGTGGACTCTCGGCCGGAGAGAAGCGCATGCTCGCCAAGGCCCGGCAGATCCTGGTGAGCGAGCTCGCCCTCGCGGAGAACACGAACGAGGACAAGGCCGAGGCTCTGCTCGACGAGGTTCTCGCGTCCTGACGCAGGCAGTCGTCGAGACGGTGGCCGCTCACCCGGCGGTCGTCCCGACGTCCACACAAGGCCGCACAGCTGCGCAATGAAATGCCGCGGTGCCCGATGACGTAATTACCGTCGCTCCACGCGATGGCTGTCGCCGGGCGCTGCGGCATGTTCGTACCCGGGTATGTTCGTACCCGCGCAATTTCGGAAACGTGTGGCATCGAATACGCCTGCGTCCCATGTGACGCCTGCGTCCCCGATACCCGCGTCGATACCCGCGTCCCCGATACTTGGCGTGCCGGGCCCGGACAGCTTGCTCGACCGGATGTCACGGAAGGGTCCGGTCAGGGCTCGCGCCCGGCACTGCCCCGAGCTCTCGGCTTCGCTCGAGCAAGGGGCACGCCCAGGCCATACCCAAGCACGCCGAGTACACAAACCTGACAGGAACCGATGTCTGACGATTCGCGCTCCTCGCTGTCCGGAGGCCGCACGGCGGCCGTGATTCCGGCCGCCGGACGGGGCGTGCGCCTCGGTCCGGGCGCCCCCAAGGCGCTTCGCGCGCTGAACGGTACCCCCATGCTCGTCCACGCGGTGCGCGCCATGGCAGCCTCCCGCGCGGTGTCGCTGGTCGTCGTCGTGGCCCCGCCCGACGGTGCCGCCGAGGTGAAGGCGCTGCTCGACACGCACGCGCTGCCCGAGCGCACCGACTTCCTTGTCGTCCCCGGCGGGGACAGCCGCCAGGAGTCCGTGAAGTACGGGCTCGACGCGCTGCCCCCCGGCATCGACATCGTCCTCGTGCACGACGCGGCCCGCCCGCTCGTGCCGGTCGACACGGTCGACGCCGTCATCGAGGCCGTACGCGACGGCGCGCCCGCCGTCGTACCCGCGCTGCCGCTCGCGGACACCGTCAAGCAGGTCGAGCCGGCGAGCGAGCCGGGGATGCCGGAGCCGGTGGTCGCCACGCCCGAGCGGGCGCGGCTGCGGGCCGTGCAGACGCCGCAGGGGTTCGACCGCGCCACTCTCGTCCGCGCCCACGAGACCGTCACCGACAACGTGACCGACGATGCGAGCATGGTCGAGCAGCTCGGGGAGCGGGTGGTGGTCGTGCCGGGGCACGAGGAGGCGTTCAAGGTGACGCGTCCTTTGGACCTCGTCCTCGCGGAGGCGGTCCTCGCGCGCAGGAGGGCCAACGATGGCTTCTGAGTCACCCGCACCGGTCCCCGTGGTGCTGCCGCAGGTCGGCATCGGTACCGACATCCACGCCTTCGAAGAGGGGCGGGAGCTGTGGTGCGCCGGGCTGCTGTGGGAGGGCGAGGGGCCGGGGCTCGCCGGGCACTCCGACGCGGACGTCGTCGCGCACGCCGCCTGCAACGCGCTGTTCTCGGCGGCGGGGCTCGGTGATCTCGGCGCCCACTTCGGGACCGGGCGGCCCGAGTGGGCCGGCGCGTCCGGGGTCACGCTGCTGACGGAGGCCGCGCGGATCGTCCGCGCGGCGGGCTTCACCGTCGGCAACGTCGCCGTCCAGGTCGTCGGGCCCCGCCCGAAGATCGGGAAGCGACGGGACGAGGCGCAGAAGATCCTCTCCGAGGCGGTCGGGGCACCGGTGTCGGTCTCCGGCGCCACGACGGACGGCCTCGGCTTCCCGGGCCGCGACGAGGGCCTGATGGCGATCGCCACGGCCCTGGTGGCCCGCACGCCCTGACGCGCGTCGGCCCCAGCGCCGGGGCCGGGGTGCCGGTGCCGGTGGTGTCGAGAGGGCGGTGGCCGCCCGCAGATGTCACGAATACGTCCTCCTTGCGAGGGAAGGTCGCGGGGCACTCCCCGGGGCCCACTACCCTGGAGTGGTGACCATTCGTCTGTACGACACCAGCGCCCGGCAGATCCGTGACTTCTCCCCGCTCAAGCCGGGTTGTGTCTCGATCTACCTGTGTGGCGCCACCGTGCAGGCCGCACCGCACATCGGGCACATCCGCTCGGGCCTCAACTTCGACATCATGCGCCGCTGGTTCGAGTACCGCGGGTACGACGTCACGTTCATCCGCAACGTGACCGACATCGACGACAAGATCATCACCAAGTCGGCGGACCAGGGCCGCCCTTGGTGGTCGATCGGGTACGAGAACGAGCGCGCGTTCAACGACGGGTACGCCGCGCTCGGCTGCCTGCCGCCCACCTACGAGCCGCGGGCCACCGGGCACATCACCGAGATGGTGGAGATGATGCGCGGGCTCATCGAGCGCGGGCACGCGTACGAGGCGGACGGGAACGTCTACTTCGACGTGCGGTCCTTCCCCGGGTACCTGCAGCTGTCCAACCAGGAGCTGGACAACCTCCAGCAGCCGTCCGGCGTCGGCGAGACCGGCAAGCGGGACCCGCGCGACTTCGCCATGTGGAAGGCCGTGAAGCCGGGCGAGCCGAGCTGGGAGACACCGTGGGGACGGGGCCGGCCCGGCTGGCACCTGGAGTGCTCCGCCATGGCCCACAAGTACCTGGGCACCGCGTTCGACATCCACGGCGGCGGGATCGACCTGATCTTCCCGCACCACGAGAACGAGATCGCGCAGGCCAAGGCCTTCGGCGACGAGTTCGCCTCGTACTGGGTGCACAACGCCTGGGTCACCATCGCCGGTGAGAAGATGGCGAAGTCCCTGGGCAACTCCGTACTCGTCTCCGAGATGGTCAAGCAGTGGCGTCCGATCGTGCTGCGCTACTACCTCGGCACCCCGCACTACCGCTCGATGATCGAGTACAGCGAAGAGGCCCTGCGCGAGGCCGAATCGGCGTTCGCGCGCATCGAGGGCTTCGTGCAGCGGGTCGTCGAGAAGGCGGGGGGCGTCGTCGAGCCCGCCGCCGAGGTGCCGCCCGCCTTCGCCGAGGCCATGGACGACGACCTGGGCGTCCCGCAGGCGCTCGCCATCGTGCACACGACCGTGCGACAGGGGAACTCCGCCCTGGCCGCCGACGACAAGGAAGCCGCCGTCGCCCGCCTCGCCGAGGTGCGGGCCATGCTCGGCGTCCTCGGCCTGGACCCGCTCGACGAGCAGTGGGCCGGCGAGGGTGACCGCGGCGAGGATCTGCACGGCGTCGTCGACACCCTGGTCCGGATGGTCCTCGACCAGCGGGAGGCCGCCCGCACCCGCAAGGACTGGGCCACCGCGGACGCCATCCGCGACCAGCTCAACCAGTCCGGCCTGGTCATCGAGGACGGCCCGCAGGGGCCGCGCTGGACGCTCGGCCCTCGCTGAGCGGCCCCCCTCGGGGCTTTCCCGGGGGCTCCTCGATGCCCCCGGCCTTGATCGATTGTGCCGCCCGGGCCTCCGGGCGGCACACTGCATATACGACACTTCAAGTGCGTACGCACGCTCGCCTCACACAGACAGGTAGGTCATGGCCGCTAACAACCGCCGCATGTCCGGCAAGAAGGGCGCGCAGGTCGGCAGTGGCGGCCAGCGACGCCGGGGCCTGGAAGGCAAGGGCCCCACCCCGCCCGCCGAGATGCGCAAGGGGCACAAGAAGAACCGCATCGCGGGCGCCAAGGCGAAGCAGATCGCACGCCGTCCCGCCCCGCGCGGGCGCGGCGGCAAGGGCACGTCCGAGATGGTCGTCGGACGCAACTCGGTCGTGGAGGCGCTGCGCGAGGGCGTGCCCGCGTCGATGCTGTACGTGCAGCAGTTCATCGACAACGACGAGCGGGTGCGCGAGGCGCTCCAGCTCGCCGGTGAGCGCGGCGGCATCCACCTCATGGAGGCCCCGCGCCCCGAGCTCGACCGCATGACCAACGGACTCAACCACCAGGGTCTCGTCCTCCAGGTCCCGCCGTACGAGTACGCGCACCCCGAGGACCTCGCGGCCGCCGCGTACGACGAGGGCCAGGACCCGCTGATCGTCGCCCTCGACGGCGTGACCGACCCCCGGAACCTGGGTGCCGTCGTCCGTTCCGTCTCGGCCTTCGGCGGCCACGGCGTCGTCGTGCCCGAGCGGCGCGCGGCCGGCATGACCGCCGGCGCCTGGAAGACGTCGGCCGGTGCCGCCGCCCGTACGCCCGTCGCCCGCGCCGCCAACCTGACGCGGGCCCTCGAGTCGTACAAGAAGGCCGGCCTCGTCGTGGTCGGACTCGCCGCGGACGGCGAGGTCGAGGTCGGTGATCTGGAGGCCCTCGGCGGTCCCGTCGTCATCGTCGTCGGCAGCGAGGGCAAGGGCCTGTCCCGACTGGTCGGCGAGACCTGCGACTTCCGGGTGCGGATTCCGATGCCGGGCGGCACCGAGTCGCTGAACGCCGGTGTCGCGGCGGGAGTTGTGCTGTACGAGGCCTCGCGCCGACGCGTCTGAGCGGACGTCCGAACGGATATCTGAACAGCCGTCTGAACAGACGTCTGAGCGGACGTCTGAGTGAGTCACCCCCGTGGGGCAATCGGGATGTTCGGGATGACCTTGACGCGGTCCGGACAGATCGGCGCAGTCAAAGCAGTGTCCTAAACACACATCACTCGGTTAGATGAGTGTGGACACCAGAACACCCCGCACACCCACGGGGGACCGGTCGTCGGGATTCGACGACGCTCCCGCGCTGAGCATGGTGAAGGTGCCGAGCGATCCGGCGCAGGTCATCGTCAATCATGCGAGCTTCCGCGTGCAGCTAGGCGGCGCGACGCGGAGCCCATCCTCGCGCGTCGCACGGCACTTGAGCGGCACCGACGACACCGCGCGGATCCCCGCCGTCGGTACGGCGGGCAGAGCGGGCGGCCCGGCCGCCGGGGCCCGCCGCCGCGCGCCCGTCGTCTGGAGCGGGCGGTCCGACCCCGACGACACCGGCGCCCACCGCCTTCTGCAGGCCGTGCGCAGCACCAGCGTGCGCCACGGCGCCGTGGACCCGACGGGCGACGCCGGCGCCACCCAGGTGATCCCCCGCCTCGACGAACACCTGGGCTACGCGGGCGACTTGACCGTCGAGACGGTCGAGGCGCCCCTCGTCGGCAGCCAGCGCGGCCACGACCACGACTCCGCGGGGACCCGGCTGCTGCCGAACATGCGCAGCGTGGACAGTGCCTACGACGAACCGCGCTACACGGGCGGGCAGTTCGCGGCGGAGGGCCCCGACGACGGCGACGGCGGCGGCGGCACACCGACCAGGCGGCACGGCTCGGACCCGGTCCGGCACGCCTACTACCCCGGGCGCCGGATGAACCTCGGCGTGGTGCTGCTCCCGCTCCGTGTCTTCCTCGGTTTCATCTCCATCTACGCCGGCATGGGCAAGCTCTGCGACCCCGTCTACTTCGACGGCGGCAAACGCGGCTCCATGGTCAAGTGGCTGAACACACTGCACCCTTGGGACGTCGCCGAGCCGCTGCGCCAGTTCGCGCTCCAGCATCCCGTCGGTTCCGGCCTCGTCATCGCCTTCCTCCAGGTCATCGTGGGCGTCCTCACGGTGCTCGGACTGTGGCAGCGGGTCGCCGCCGTGGTCGGCGCGATGCTGTCGGCCGCGCTCATCGTCACCGTCAGCTGGAAGACGGTCCCCGCGTACGACGCGCCGGACATCATCTACCTCGCCGCCTGGTCCCCGCTGATCATCGCGGGCGCCCCCGTCTACTCCGTCGACGGACGCCTCGCGGGCGAGGCCTGGCGCACGCTCGGGCCCCGCGCCGACATCTGGGAGCTGCGGCACCGGGTGCTGCGCCGCGGCGCGCTCGTCTCGGCCATCGTCGTCGGCCTCACGCTCCTCATCGGCTCGCTCCTCGGCGGCGCCGTCCGTGACGCCGACCGCGTGGTCGTGCCGGGACCGGGCGAGGCCCCGCGCAACGAGCTGCCCGGTTCCCCGCTTCCCGAGGAGCCCGGCACGCCCCAGCGGAAGGCCACCACTCCGTCGGCCTCGGCCAAGGCGCCCACCCACGGCAGCTCCTCCTCGCCGTCGGGTGCGGCCACCACGCCGGGTGCCGCGGTCCGCGAGACGGGCGGCACGGTCACCAGCGGCCCCAGCGAGACCCAGGGCACCGGACAGGCCCCGCCCCAGCAGTCCTCGCCGGTCCACCAGGCCCCGAGCACCAGCGCGGGCCCGACGTCCAGCGGCGGCAGCTCCAGCACCGGCGGCACCGGCTCGGGCGGCGGGACCTCCTCCGGCGGTTCGAGCGGCGGCGGTGGCACCTCCGGCGGCTCGGACAAGCTGGTCGGAGGTCTCCTCGGGTAACACGTATCGCCCCCGGCAGTACGAGGACGGGGCCCCGTACGAGCGCCACGGCCACCGCGATACCGACCGCGGCCGAGACGAAGTTCTGCACCGCCAGACCGGCGGTCTGCACGACGTGGCCCAT
>NZ_JBEYFS010000011.1:0-31231 GCF_040634475.1 Streptomyces sp. NPDC007095 | reverse complement strand
CTCCGCCACCGTCATGCCGTGGTCGATGGCGCTGGGCAGGTCTACGTGGTCCGACCCGATCCCCGCCGTGATCGCGAGCGGGCCCCGCACATCAAATGTGCGGGGCCCGTCCTCGTACTGCCGAAAGGGGCTCTGGCCCCTCGTACTGCCGAAGGGGGCTCTGGCCCCTCGTACTGCCGAAGGGGGCTCTCGCCCCTCGTACCGCCAGGAAGGGGGCTCTCGCCCCTCGTACCGCCAGGAAGGGCTCTCGGCCCTCGTACCGCCGGGAAGGGGCTCTCAGCGCCCCAGGGCCGCGAGTTCCTTCGCCGCCTCCGTGAGGTCCTTCGCGGTGTCGATGGCGCGCCAGTAGGCCCCCTGCGGGAGCGAGAAGCCGGCCAGGCGGCGTTCGCGGGCCAGGTGCGGGAACGTGGTGCGCTCGTGGTCGCCGCGCTCGGGGAGCAGGTCGGCGAACTCGGCGGAGAAGACGTAGACGCCCGCGTTGATCTCGTACGTGGTCGGCGGGGACTCGATGAAGTCCGTGACGCGTCCGAAGCCGTCGGTCTTGACGGCGCCCCACGGGATGCGCGGGCGGGCGAGGGCGAGGGTCGCGACGGCGTCGCGCTCGGTGTGGAAGTCCGCCATGTCGCGCAGCGAGAAACGGGTCCAGATGTCGCCGTTCGTCGCGTACCAGGGCTTGTCCGGGTAGGGAAGGTGCGCGGCGGCGTACTTCAGGCCGCCGCCCCGGCCGAGGGGCTCCGTCTCGACGACCGTCGTGATGTTGACCGGGAGGTCGGCCGAGTCCAGCCACTTCTGGAGGACCTCGGCGAGGTGGCCGCACGAGACGACGACGTCGGTGACGCCCTCCTCGGCGAGCCAGGTCAGCTGGTGACCGATGATCGGGGTCCCGGTGCCGGGGATCTCGACCATCGGCTTGGGCCGGTCGTCGGTGTAGGGACGCAGTCGGGAGCCCTGACCACCGGCCAGGACGACGGCTTGAACGGGGCGTGACGCGGCGTTCGGATGGGTCATGCCCGAACTGTACGTGGCGCCCCGCTCACGGCTTCTGTCGGCAACCGTTCCCTTAAACAGCTGTTACCTGACAGAACAGGTGTGGCCGGTGGGGTTCAGAGATGCGTGGCCGCGACCCCCGATGCGAAGGACGTGTCGCAGACGGGGCGCGCGAACGCCTGGGCGCGCGTCGGGCCGTACGCCCGGACTGCGGCGCGGCCGAGAGCGCGGGCGATGGAGACGCAGTGCTTGGCGAGCGACGGGCGGCCGTTCACGGCCTCCTGGAGGTGGGTGAGGGCGACGCCCGGGTTCTTCTCCTGGAGCTCCAGCAGGAGCCGGTCGCGCAGCACGTCCTGCGGGGCACGGGAGACGGCACGCGAGGAGACGTCCGAGGAGGAGGCGGTGAGCACCGAGTCCGAGGAGTTCCCCGACCAGTTGACTCGGGTGACCGCGAGGGTCCCGGAGAGCACCAGGACGACAGGCAGAACGAGGGCGAGGGTGCGACCGATCCGGCGCGCGGGGCCACGGCCACGCCGGGTCCGTTGGTTAGTGGTGGAGTGCTTCACGCGAGTGAGGGTAGCGCGGGGTGATGATTTGGCGACATTTAGTAATCAGTTCGGGGGATAGGGGGACGGCTTTCGCTGGGCGGCGAGTTGACGTACAGGGATCGAAATGACCGGCTTGCCGGGGTATTTGTCGACAACGAAGAGGGCCCCACAGCAGGCTGTGGGGCCCTCTTCGTCAGCTTGGGTGAATTCGACCGCCGCGCGGTTTTCGTCCGCCCGACTTGCTTTTCGCGATGATCAGGCGGCGATCAGTCGGAAAGACGCTCGCCCGTGGAGGTCGAGAACACGTGGGTCTCGCCCGGCCGCGGCACGACGTGCAGCGTGGCGCCCTTGTCCGGGACCGCGCGGCCGCTGACGCGGACGACCAGGTCCGTGAGCTTGTCGTCGACCTTGGCGCTGCCGTAGACGTAGCCGTCGGCGCCGAGCTCCTCGACGACGTTCACCGAGACGGCCAGGCCGGCCGGGGCGTCCGCGCTGTCCTTCGACAGCGACTTGGCGGCTTCGCCGTTGTGCTCGACGATGTCGAAGTGCTCCGGGCGGACGCCGACCGTGACGGTGCGGTCGCCCTTGTCCGCGGCGGCCTTCAGGGCCTCGCGGTTCACCGGCACGACGGAGTTGCCGAACTTCACGCCGCCGTCCGTGATCGGGACCTCGACGAGGTTCATGGCGGGGGAGCCGATGAACCCGGCGACGAAGAGGTTCGCGGGGCGGTCGTACATGTTGCGCGGCGAGTCGACCTGCTGGAGCAGACCGTCCTTGAGCACGGCCACACGGTCGCCCATGGTCATGGCCTCGACCTGGTCGTGGGTGACGTACACGGTGGTGATGCCGAGGCGGCGCTGCAGCGAGGCGATCTGCGTACGGGTCGAGACGCGGAGCTTGGCGTCGAGGTTCGACAGCGGCTCGTCCATGAGGAAGACCTGGGGCTCACGCACGATGGCGCGGCCCATCGCGACACGCTGGCGCTGACCGCCGGAGAGAGCCTTCGGCTTGCGGGCGAGGTAGTCCGTGAGGTCGAGGATCTTCGCCGCGTCCTCGACCTTCTGGCGGATCTCGGCCTTCGGGACACCGGCGATCTTGAGCGCGAAGCCCATGTTGTCGGCGACCGTCATGTGCGGGTAGAGCGCGTAGTTCTGGAACACCATGGCGATGTCCCGGTCCTTGGGCGGCAGGTGCGTGACGTCGCGGTCACCGATGCGGATGGCGCCGGCGTTCACGTCCTCGAGCCCCGCGAGCATGCGGAGCGAGGTGGACTTGCCGCAGCCGGAGGGACCGACGAGGACGAGGAACTCGCCGTCCTCGATGTCGATCTCCAGAGCATCGACGGCGGGCTTCTCGGAACCCGGGTAGATCCGGGTCGCCTTGTCGAACGAGACAGTGGCCATGGTGAGGGGCCCCCTTCACCGGCAGGAACGTGCCGGACGATCCGTTGTAAAGGTGGTGTCCACCGCGAAGCTTTCGTGGTGGTGTAGTCCACGAGAGTGAACTGGCTCAGGACGCTACCTGGCATTCACCTGGTCTGTCAGTAGCCCAGGGGCTGTGAACTTCGCGGAAATTTTCGAGAAGGCGCGGCTGGGACCTGGGTACACTGCACGGGCACACGCGTGCAGGCCTCCTTAGCTCAGCTGGTCAGAGCGCCGCTCTTGTAAAGCGAAGGTCGTCGGTTCGAATCCGACAGGGGGCTCCAACAGCACGAACGACACGGACATCCCGCGGTGATGCCCGTGCTTTTTCCTGCCGTGCCCCGCTTTACGGCCTTACCCTGTTGGGCACCATCAGGGTGCCGCGCCAGCTGTGTGGAGGTAACGGGGTGAGAGGGCGCAGTCCGGATCGGGTCCGCAACGAGCTCATGGTCTCCATCGTGGACGCGTTGCAGGGGTCGGCCACGGTGAGCCAGGCGAGCAGCCGCGAGGTCTGGCGGGATCTGCTGGCGGGTGAACTGGCCGTGCCCGTGGAACCCTTCGGCGGGGACCGGCTGCGGCCGTGGCTGTTACAGGTGGTGAAGGAGTGCACCGCCGTCGGTGACGGTCTGGCCTGCCTGGTGCGGTCGCTGGAGTATGTGGAACAGCAGTCGGCGACGGTTGCCGAGCTGTGGCCGCTCGTGGACGAGTGGGAGGCCGTCGACTTCTTCAACAACGCCGATCTCGGTCACCTGCGACCCGTCCTGCTGGCGATGGGCTCCACGGATCTGGCCGTCATGGCGCGCCGCGCGAGCCGCTCCCGTGTCCAGGAGCTGCCGGGGTGGTGCCAGACGGGGTGGCAGGTCTTTCTGCGGCTGGCGGGCGAGAACTCCCCGGCCGGTGAACTCCCGCCCAGCATGGCCTTCCTGGCGCTGTCGGCCGATCGGCTGATGGAGGACGGCCAGCCGGAGGCCGCCGAGGTGCTGCGCCGCTTCAACCGAACCCAGACCGTCGCCCTGGGCATGGAGGACCTGCTCTCCGACTGGCAGCACTCGGACTTTCCGCAGCCCGCGCCGTCCCTCGTCCCGGCGTATCTGATGATCCAGTTCGAGCCGGACCGGATCGAGCCGGACAGGTACTACCTCTCGCACTGGCGCCAGTCCGACTCCGAGGGCTGGCATCCCGTGCGCGGCGAGACCGTCCACCTGGGCCGGGAGGAGCTCCCGGGCGCGGTGGAGCGGCTGATCGAGGAGGCCGAGGAGAAGTGGGCCGACCTGCGGCAGCCGGTGATCCTGGAGTTCATCCTGCCCTGGGAGCTGCTCAACGAGCCCGTGGAGTGGTGGTCGAAGGAATCCGGCTCCGAGGCCCCGACCCCGCTGGTCATGGACTATCCGGTGGTGGTGCGCAGCATCGAGCGCCTGCAGCGGGCCGCCTGGCACCGGCCCTGGCACCACAAGTGGCGGCAGCTGCGGGAGCGCCCGGCGGACAGCCACCCGCACTGGAGCAGCCCGGCGCAGGACGAGGCGTACTTCTTCCATCTGGAGCGTGAGCTGAAGGAGGACCGGCACGCGGTGTGCCTGGTGCTCAGTCAGCCCCCCGGTGACGAGTCGGGCACCGGCCGCCGTGAGGTTCTCGCCGGGCTGCGGGCCGGGGTGCCCGCGATGATCTGGCACCGCGGCGACTGCGCCGACCCGAAATTCAGGGACGCCATCGGCGAGATACTGCAGGACCGGGGGCTGGGCAGCCTGGCGGAACGGGTCGGGGAGTGGCGCAAGGACGCGCTGGCCCTCGGCCCCGGTGCCTGGGACGGGCACGTGGGTCGCCATCTGGCCATTCTGCTCGACGACCCCGAGCGCAAGCCGAGTCCGCCCGGACCGGTGTAGGCCGTCATGCCCCGACGGCCCGGAACGGGCCTCCGACCGGCGAGCGGAGGCGGATACCCCATGGTCTTGCACACGCCATCGCCGACTGTCAGGCTATTGACGAGACAGAGCCACCGGCTGTCCACAGGGGGCAAGTACCATCCGGCGATTGACTTTCGGACCCTTCTGCCGTCTCCTGTGGCCTGCCATGTTGCACCGCAAGCAGACCACTGCCAGGCTTGGCACGTGGATGTCACGCATGCCCGCGGACTGCGGGACTCCTCCTCGGTGCTCCCTCCGTCGTCGGGTATGACCGGACGTTCTGAGGGCGCCGCTTATGCAGTGTGACGACGGTCCACGACCACCATCGGTATCGGTATCTGACGATGCGTCACTCGCCGTGCTGTCGCACGCTCTGCGTGGCCTCGGACAGGGGTCTTCCGCGGATCCCCCGGACGTACTGCTCGTGGTCGACGACTACGTGACCATGCGGGTCTGGGACGAGACGGTCACCCGACTGGCCGACGAACTCGCCCGCGAAGAGTCACTGGGCCCGGTCACCCGCTTACGGCTGCTGAGTTCGGACGACACCGAGCCGGGGCGGATCCGGCTGGAGCACCTTCCCCCGCCCGTGGGCGAACACCGGGTGGTACTGGTGCTGACCGACGGGCTGGCCGCGGGCTGGCGTTCGGACGCGGTGCTGCCGCTGCTGCGCGAACTGGGCCGCTCCGAGCCCCTCGCGGTCCTGCACCTGCTGCCCCAACGGCTCTGGTTCCGGACCGGCTTGGACGTCTACCGCATGCGCCTGGGCTCCGGGCGCCCCTGGGCGCCCAACGACTCCCTGGGCTGGGAACTGCGTACCTCACCTCTCGAACCGGTGGACGACGACTCGGCGGCACGGGCCGGCGTGGTGCCCGTCCCGGTCCTGGAGCGGACCGGGCACTCCCTCACCTGCTGGGTCGACCTGGTGACGGGCCGGGCCTCCGAGGGCGTGGAGATGTCGGGCGTGCGGGCCCGCGACTGGAAGCGGCGGCCGGACGCCGCGCGTGCCGTGCCCTGGGTCGACGACGTGCCCGACCCCGCCAGCGCCGTACCCCCGTGGGAGCGTGTCTCGGAGTTCCGGGCCGCCGCCTCGCCCACCGCGTTCGCGCTGGCCACCCGCCTCGCGGCGGCTCCTCTGACGCTGCCCGTCATGAGCGCCCTGACGGCCTCGGTGCCGGGTGCCGGACCCGCCCACCTCACCGAGCTGCTGATGAGTGGTCTGGTGCGGCCCGCGGGCGCGGAGGCCGAACGCGCGGCCGACGTGGTCTTCGCCTTCGGCCCGAACATCCGCCAGGAGTTATTGGCGCTGGCCCGCCGCCGGGACACCATCCGCGTGCTGCACGACGTACGGGCGCTGATGGCGGTCCCGGAGGGATCCGACCCGATCCTGCCCGCCGCGGACGAACTCCTCGAGACCACCGTTGTGCCGCCCGTGACCCCGCGGAACGTGGCGTTCCTGCGCATCGAACTGGCCGCGCTGCGCGCCCTGACCGGACGCTTCCTGCCCCAGGCCGAGCGTCTCGCGCGGGCACTGCGCGCGTACGACCTGCAGAACACCGTCAACCTGGGCAAGGACGCACGTACCCATACGCGGCAACAGGCCTCCGCCACCCGGTCCGGCCGGGATGCCGCACACGCCCCGAGGGGGCCCGAGACAACTTCAGAAGGAGCCACGACCATGGCGACCACGCAGCAGCCGGCGGTGGAGAGCGCGCGTGCGACGCAGCCGCGCATCTGGGGGAACATCCCCCCGCGCAATCCGAACTTCACCGGCCGCGTGGACCTTCTGGAACGACTGCGGGAGCGCCTTCAGGAAGGCACGACCACCGTGCTTCCCGAGGCCATCCACGGCATGGGTGGTGTCGGCAAGACCCAGATGGCGATCGAGTACGCCTACCGGCACCAGTCCGAGTACGACGTCGTCTGGTGGATCCCCGCCGAGCGCCCCGGCCAGATCGGCCAGTCCCTGGTGGAGCTCGCCCAGCGGCTCGGCCTCGGCACCAGCCCCGAGGCCAACATCGCCGGTCCCGCGGTGCGCGAGGCGCTGCGCGAGGGGCGGCCGTACTCCCGCTGGCTGCTGATCTTCGACAACGCCGACAGTCCCGAGCGCGTCCGCGACTACTTCCCCACCGGCGGCAGCGGCACCATCCTCGTCACCTCCCGCAACCGGCGCTGGAGCGTCGTCGGTCCGTCCCTGGAGGTCGATGTCTTCACCCGGGAGGAGAGCAAGGAGCTGCTGCGCCGCTCGGGTTCGCCGGGGGACCTCGACGACGCCGAGGCGAACCGCCTCGCCGAGGCCCTCGGTGACCTCCCGCTCGCCCTGGAACAGGCCGCCGCATGGCGCGCGGAGACCGGGATGCCGGTGTCGGAGTACCTGCGCCTGTTCGAGGACAAGCGCAGTGAACTCCTCGAGGTCTCCCCGCCCCCGGACTACCAGCTTCCGGTCGCGGCCGCGTGGAACGTCTCCCTGGACCACCTGGAGACACGCAGCCTCGCCGCCCTGCGCCTGCTCCAGTTGTGCTCGTACTTCGCGCCGGACCCCATCTCCCGTTCGATCTTCTCAGGCCTCGGCGGTTCCCGGATCGACCCCGAACTCGACCGGGCCCTCAACGACCCGATGCGACTCGCCCGCGCCATTCGGGAGATCAACCGCTACTCCCTCGCCCGCATCGACCACCGGACCAACTCGATCGAGATGCACCGCCTGGTCCAGGCCGTGCTGATCAACCGCATGACCCCCGAGGAACAGAACCGCATGCGCAGCGGGGCCCACACCCTTCTGGCCGCCTCCGACCCCAAGGGACCCAACCAGTCGGCCAACTGGCCGCGTTACGCCGAGCTCTACGGCCATGTCATCGCCTCGGGCGCCGTCGAGTCCGACCAGCCGTGGGTGCGCGAGCTCGTGATGAACATCGCCAAGTACCTCTGGTACTGGGGGGACCACAAGGTCGCCCGTGAGTTCATGGAGCAGGCCTGGCAGACCTGGCGGCAGCTGTTCGGCGAGGAGGACCAGCAGACGCGGCTGATGGCATGGTGGCTGAGCTTCGTCTATCTCAAGGTGGGCCGTTACGACGATGCCTCGCAGCTCGTGGCCCAGCTCAAGGACGTCTATGCCCGCACCGCGCCCGCGGACCGGGAGGACACCCGTGAGGACGCGCTGGAGACCCTGAACCTGGAAGCCGCCGTACGACGCGTCCAGGGGGACTTCGCCGCCGGGGCCGAGCTGGACGAGGCGGCTTACGACCGGGCGCGCCGTGCCTTCGGCGAGGACGATCCCACCACGCTGGACAGGGCCCACAACCTCGGGGTGAGCCTACGGCTGGTCGGTGAGTTCCAGCGCGCGCTGGAACTGGACCAGCACACGCACGCCCTGAAGGCGCGGCTGTTCGGACGTGACCACCAGCAGTCGCTGATCACCGAGGCGAGCATCGCCGTCGACGTGCGTGAGACCGGCGACTACGTCGGCGCGCGGTCTCTGCAGCAGGCGGTAGTCGACGGTTTCCGCGCGGTCTTCGGGGCCGGCAACCCCTCGACGCTGGGTACCGTGCGCCAGCTCAGTGAGGCGTCCCGCAAGGAGGGCGACCCGGTTACCGCGCTGGTCCTGGCACGCGAGGCGTTCGACCAGTTCACCCGTCGGTACGGCGACACGCACCCCGAGTCCCTGACCGCGTCCCTCGCCCTGTCGGTGGCACTGCGGCACAACGGTGAGCTGGAGGCGGCCCGCGACCGCGGGGAGAAGGCGCGCGAGCGCTACCGCAGGCTGTTCCAGCCCGACCACCCGCACGTCCTTGCGGCCGACATCGACCTCGCTGTGACGCTGCGGCTGTTGGGCCGGGTGCAGGAGGCCAAGCGGCTGGACGAGACGGCGCTGGAGTCGCTGACCGAGCGTCTCGGGGAGGGCCATCCGATCGCGCTCGCCTGTGCCATCAACCTGGCGAGCGACCTGAGCGCGCAGGGACAGTCGACCGAGGCCCGCCAACTCGGCGAGAAGACACTGGAGCTGTGCCGGGAGCGACTGGGCGAGGACCACCCCACCACATTGGTGTGCGCGGCCAACCTCTCCCTCGACCTCATCGCCGTCGGCCAGGAATCGGAGGGCGCGGCACTGCACGCGGCCACGCTGGAGCGGATGGAGCGGGTCCTCGACGGGCCCCGGCTGCGCTCCGCCGAGCCCGCGCCGCACCCGGCGACGCTGCAGACCCGGGCGATGAAGCGGGCCAACTGTGACATCGACCCGATGCCGTTGTGAGGTCAGGGGCAAGGTCGCGCGACCGCCGGTGGCTACCGCGAACCCGTGGGTGGGGCGAGCCAGGCGGCCAGGCGGACGGGGTCCGGTGCGGTACCGGTAGCGCGTAACACGGCTTGGTGGACCGCCCGTGCCCGCTCGGGCCAGTGGCAGAGCAGGTGGGCCGCCGCGGGTTCCGTGCCCGCCGCCTTCAGGGCGTGCCCGAGGCCCGACCAGGCGCCGGCCCGCTCGGGTTCGACGGCCAGGTGGGCCCGGTAGGCGTGCTGGGCCGCCGTGGGGTCTCCCGCCGCCAGCAGTGCGTCGCCGGGCAGGGCTCCGGTCACGTGGGCCGCGGCCTTCTCGGGGTTTTCGGACGGCGGACGTTCGTCGGGAGTGGTGCTGAGGTGGTGGCGGGTGAGGATGGCCATGCTGTCCAGCCAGCGTGCGGACGGGTCGGGGACGAGGTCGGGCTCGGTCGCCAGGGCGGCGGGCGGTCCGCTCGCCCCGGCCAGCCAGGCGCGTACGGCCTCCTCCACCGCGGGCGCGGGGGGCCGCAGGTGGTGGACCCGCCAGCGGGCGACGTGGTCGGCGGCGCACAGCCGGGCCAGGGCCAGTTGCTCCTCGGGAACCGGCTCCTCGAGCCACTGCGCGCAGTGGCCGCGCAGGGTGTCCAGCAGGGCGGCGCCGAGCGGTGTGCGGCGCGGATGGCGGTGGACCTGTTCCAGCGCCGTGGCCACATGAGTCCGCCACAGTGCGAACTCGAAGTGCGCGATGGCCTTCTGGGCGTCGGCCTTCTGCCGGTGGGCGCGCCAGAAGCGGGCTATCCCCACGAACGCGTAGATACCCTGGAGCAGCCCGTCGAGAGGTCGGGGGTCGTCGCGCCAGGGCGCGTACCACAGCTCCGTACTCGCGTCGGCACCGTCGGTCAGCAAGGGTGTCAGGTGCAGGAGGCCGCCCAGTTTGGTGTGCTGGAACTCGTGCACGAGTGTGACCGCGAGCTGAACGGCGTCGTCGGGTTCCGAGGCCTCGATGCCGCCGAAGGCGTCGCCGGACGTCACGCTGCGCGGCCGAAACCTTTCCCTTGCCGGGGTCGGAGTCAGCGAGAGCACCCCTCGCCGCATGGCCTCGGCCGTCCCGGGCAGTTCCCGCAGCAGCACCCTCCAGGCCCGCTCCAGCTCCTGCCGCCACTGCGTCACCGCCTCCTCGGACAGCGGGCGCGGCTCGGTCGGCTGCGGATACGTGCGATACGGGTCCAGGTCGTCCAGTGCCACGTCGAGCTGTCGCCCGGCGGGGCCGACCACGAGCCTGCGCACTTCGTGCCACCCTGGTCCGGCCGACCCGGGCGCAGGCGGTACGGCGATCGTGGCGTCGGCCGTCTCCACCACCGCGCGTCCGCCTTCGGCGCGCACTGTGGCCGTGGTCCACGGCTCGGTCGCCGGCAGTACCGCACAGCCGAGGGTCGGCAGCGGCACCCGGCCGTGCCGAACCGGGACCTCGATGCTGAAGTCCAGCTCCGCGCGTAGCGCCGCCACGGCGGCGAGCGCCGAGAAATGGCCGAGCACCACCCACAGCGGCGGCTCGTCCCGCGGAATCGACCCGCGCAGCCGACGTAACGCGGTGGCCAGCCACATTCCCGTCTGCGGATACATCAGCAGTTCGTCGACGACGGAGGGCGAACGTCGCTGCGCCTTGCTGAGGAGGTCCCAGGCGGGACCTGGGTCCATGGCGTCGTCGAGCATCCGCAACAGCAGCAGACGGCGGCTGCGTTCGGCTTCGAGCAGGAGGTCCAAGGTGGCTGGATCGCCTTCACCACGGGCCAACTCGGCCAGCGCGGCGGAGGGCAGGCGGTGATGGGGCGGGGACGGCTCAGCACTCATGGGTGGCCCTGGCGTCGTCAGTCGAAACGCTCCGCGGGGTTGAAGTCGCTGACACTGGCCTGCGGCAGGTCGATGCGTTGTTGCAGCTCCTCGAGCGACGCGGCGAGAACCCGGCGGTCAATGGAGCGCAGCGTTTCAAGAGATACCCCCGCGAGATCGACCAGGCTGGACTCGACGGCGGCCACAGACGGCTCCATGACGGCCAAACCCCTTCCCCCCCGGCTGCGTTTGTGGATGCGGGCTGCTCACATCCCCCTGATAATGGCCCGCTGTGCCGGGGATGAAACCCCGCACCCGCGGGGCGGCGCGATATCAGGTCAGCGGCTCTCATCGCCTCGACGGTGGCGCCGGGACAACTCCACCGCCTCTTCGTCCATGCGGGCCACCCCGGCGGAGTCGCCCTCCACCAACCGTATCGCTTCCAGGAGTTGGTCCAGTGTTCCTCGGTAGCGCAGACAGGTCCGCAGGATCCCGAACACGTCCGGTCTCAGCGCCGGTGTCCTCGGACTCATGGCCGCGACGGCCGGGTTGATGCCGCCCAGGATCAGGGCGAGGGTGGTGCGGTCGCTCACCGTGGGCAGTGCCGTCAACGCGCTCACCAGGCCGTCGAGTTCGCGCAGCGGCAGATCGTCGCGGAGCTCCGCCAGGCTGACCGGGCCCGCGGCGGCGGTCCGTACGGACGGGAAGCGGGGCAGCTCGGGAGCCGACGGGGGAAGGCCGGCGCACTCGTGCAGCAGGGCCAGTTCGGACCTGGTCAGCAGCTCGTACCAGCGCTCGACGCGGACGGCGGCGAGGCGGCCGAGGCCGTCCTTGCGGTGGTGCGCGCTGACCAGGCCGACGATCGCGTCGTCGTGCCAGACCGCCGCGCCCGACATGCCCTCCCAGGGCGACCGGCCGGGCTCGGCGTCCGACTCGGGCGGGGTTACGGCGAGTTCGAGCGTGCCCTCGCGGCGGTTGGACAGCACCGAGGTCATGCCCGTCGCGTGACAGGAGTCGCGGTACTGGGACGCCGAGCCGTCGTCGAGCCGTCGCATCCGGTCCTCGCGCAGCTTGAACCGGGGGAAGCCCATCGCGCTGCACGGCAGGACGACGTCCGCGTCGGGCACGGCCCCGTACGAGGGGGGTTCGGTCACGGCCGCGTGGACGCCGTGCGGCGCGGATCCGTCCAGCTCCAGGAGCGCCACGTCGGCCTTCTCCGAGGCCAGCACCACCCGGGCGGCCACGGTCCACTCGTCGGCGCGGTCGGCCTCGAACCGTACGTCGGTGGTTCCCGCCGCCGCGTCACGGACGACGTGCGCGGCGGTGAGCACCCACCAGGGACCCACCCGATAGCCGGAACCGCGCCGCCCGGGGCCCCGCCCCGCGGACGGCCGCACCATCACCTCCGCCACCCGGACCGGGTCCAGTCCGCGGCGCGGATCCTGTGCCACCACGGCTCAGCGCTCTCGTTCGGCCTCGGCCCCGCCCACCCACGGGGCCCGTCCGCCGCCGCTGTGGGTGCGCGGGTCGAGCGTCAGCTTCACCCGGTGAGTGACGCTGTCCGCCACCCGTCCGTCCGCGCCCGCCTCGACCACCCAGAAACGGATCTTGCCGCCCGCCGTCGCCGACCGCTCCACGACCACGGCTGCCTCCAGCTCCACCGGACCCACCTCGAAGTACAGATCCTCCCCCTCCGCGGCCGTCCGGGCCGCGGTCAGTTCCCTGCGCAACTCCTCGATCAGTTCAGCGAGTTCAATCACACCCCCTCCCTACCCGCACCGCCCGCGCTCGCACCGCCCGTCCGTCACTCGATCCGGGCCGATTCCGTGCTGTGGCCGTGTGTGACGGCTTTGATGCACTAGGGTCACCCAAGTAGCCTGAAATCCCTGGAAACGCCGTATTCAGTGATATGTAAGGCATTGATCGCATCACCTCACTGTCACAGGGGCGCCGCCATGGAGAAGTCCGGAGTCGAGTCCGAGCTGATCGACCTCAGCGACGTTCCGCTGGACTCGTGGCCCTGTCTGGACCTGCCGTCCGCGCAGGGCTCCATGCGCCGGCTGCTCAGCGGTATCGACGACCCCGCGAGCAGCCTCGGCGGCTACAACCCGCAGCGCGACGCGTAGCGGCACGACCGATGCACCGGACGGCCCGACCCCACGTTCTGTCACCGCAGTCGTTCGACGAACTGCTGGGCGGTGGAGGCAGCCCGGCGACGGTGGACCGTCTGCGTGTGAGCGAGCGGAGCTGGCGGCTGCTCGTCGTCCGGGCGTTGCTGGACTCGGCCGCGCCGGCACCGGCCGGCCCCCTGCCCCCTTTGGCGGACGGCTGGAAGTTGCTGTCGCACGCCTGGGCCGTGTCCAAGGGGGCGGTGGAAGACCTGCTGGTGTATCCGGCCGTGGGCGTGTGGGCGGCGCACACGCTGCGCCGGCTGCGCGGGACGGCCCAGGACGACGCGCCCCTCTGGACGGACACCGGGCACCTCCACGCGATCGCCGCCGCCGCGGCCGTCCGCGCCGGCCTGGAGTTCCGTACCGACGTCCCGGTCCGCCACGGCTGGGTGGTCCTGCCCGCGCTCGGGGCGATGCGGGTGCCCGGCCGGGCGGACTGGGACGTGGCCGAGGTCCGCGCCTTTGCGGGATCCGTGCGGATCGCCGGGCGTCCGCTCGAAGGGCCGGACTGGCACGCCCTGACCGAGCTGCGCGCCGACGGCTGCACCCTGCTCCTGGACGACACCGACCCCTACCGCGACCTGCGCAAACCGGCCGGGGTTGAACCGATCGACTCCGCCGCCGAGTGGCAGGAACTGTTCGGCCCCGCCTGGGACATCCTGCGGCGCACCGACACCGAGGTGGCCGAGGCGCTGGCGGGCGGCCTGGTGTCGGTGGTGCCCCGTCCGCGCGCCGAGAGGTTCCGGCCGCACAGCGCGTCCTCGGGCGACGCCTTCGGCACCGCCCTGGCATCGGCCCCGGACGACGCCGAGCAGTTCGCCTCGACACTGGTGCACGAGTTCCAGCACAACAAGCTCAGCGCGTTCATGCACCTGTTCACCCTGTACGACGACCGGGGTGCCCGGCTCCACTACGCCCCCTGGCGCGACGACCCCCGTCCCCTGGGCGGCCTGCTCCAGGGTGTGTACGCCTTCTTCGGTGTCACCGCGTTCTGGCGGCGGCGCGGTCACGCCCTCGGGCAGTTCGAGTTCGCGCTGTGGCGGAGCCAGACCGCGTACGCGCTGCGCGCCGTCGGCTCGGCGGACGGGCTCAACGATCTGGGGCGGCGGCTGGTGGCCGAGCTGACGCGGCGCATCGAGCCCTGGCTGGACGAACCGGTCGACGCCCGGGCCCGGTCCGCGGCGGCCCTGGCGGTCGCCGACCACCGTGCGACCTGGCGCGCCTGCCATCTGCGGCCCGCGCCTGGGACCCTCCGTGCCCACGCGGCAGCCTGGTCCGGCGGAATCCCGCTGCCCAGGAAGGCGGACGAGCCCGAGCCCGTGCCCGTGCCGGGCAGTCCGGCGCGGGGCATCGACACCCGGGCGGTGCTGCTGAGATGGCTGCTGGCGGACCCCGCGGGCTTCGCGGCGCTGCGGGACGACCCCGGCGCGGTGGTCGCCGGCGCGCGCCTTGAGGACATCGCCCTGGTGGAAGGCCGAACCGCCGAGGCCCTGGGCGCGTTCCGCGCGCGCATCGGCCGCGGCGCCGGCGACCCCGAGACCTGGGTGGGGCTCGGCCTTGCGGCACGGGCCGCCGGAGACCCGGCAGGAGACGGCCTGCTGGCCTGCCCGGAACTGGCGATGGCCCTGCACGGCGAACTGGACGGGCAGGCCGATCCGCTGGCACTGGGCCGCGCCCTCGCGAACGGGGCCTGAGCCGAAGGACGACCCTCCTGGGCTCAGCGCGGGGCGTCCCGCAGCCGACGCGCGATCTCCAGCCGGACCGCCTCCAGCGGGCGGCCGTCCTCGATGTCCCACAGAGTGTTCTCTAGGACACGACCGAGGGTCCAGGCGCGGGCCCGCTCGCGATCCAGGCCCAAGACGTCGGTCATCGCGTCGAAGCGCCAGTGGATCTCGGCGGGCTCGAAGCGGTTGCCGAGCGCGGGGCAGAGGTCGAAGCCTGGGTCGCCCGCGAGCGGCTTGGGGTCAATGGCGACCCAGGGCCCGCGGCCGACGGAGCGGGCGTCCCCGTCCTGGAGGACGTTGTCGTAATGGAGGTCCCAGTGGAGGAGACGGTCACCCGGCTCGGTCGCCACCTCGCGCACCGCCGCCGCGCAGTCCTCGACGAGACGACGCTCGGCCGGGTCCGCGATCAGCTTCAGGGCCCCCGGCACCCGCTCCAGCATGGCCTCCGCGATGTCACCGAGCCGCCGTATCCCCTCCGGCGCCGGCCCGGCCGTCAGCCGGGCCAGCAGCCGCGCGACGACCAGGGCGGCCTCGCGCGTGTCGGGGAGGTGCGCCAACGTGCGGGTGTGGTCGAGCCGTTCGAGCAGCAGGGTGCAGGTGGCCTCGTCGTGGGCGAGGAGGCGTACGGCCGCGCCGCCGTCCCAGACCCGCAGGGCGGCCGGCTCACCCGCACTCTCCTCGTCCAGGAGCTGGAGCTTGAGCACGGCCGGGGTGCCGTCGGTCCGCAGTACCGGCAGGACCAGCGCCGTGACACCGTGCATGGAGGGGCCGTCGAGGCGCAGCTCCCAGCGCTCCAGGAAGTGCGCGGCGCGCTCGGGCAGCCCGGCGACGAAGGCGCGCCCCGCCGCTCCGTTGTACTTGGCCTGCGAGGCGGCCAGACCCACCGGAACGTCGATCACAGGGCCGAGACTACGTGCGGCGGTGAAGCGGCTCATGCGAATTGACGGGACCCCGCACCGCGCCGGGAGCTACATGCGCAGTGCCCCCGGCACCTACGTGTGGCTGGCGATCCTCTTCGTCACCACGGTGGCTCTGCACCACATGTCTCCGGATTTCGAAGCGGACTTCCTGCGCCAGCGCTCCACCAACATCCACGAGCTGTCGAACGACCCCGTGCGGGTGCTGTTCACCAGTGCGATGTGGATCGACGGCGGTCTCTGGCTGCCGTACGCCGTCCTCTTCACCGTTTTCCACGCCCAGGCGGAGCGCTGGCTGGGCACCCTGCGCTGGCTGGCGGTCGCGGGGGCCGCGCACATCCTCGCGACGCTGATCAGCGAGGGGGCGCTGCTGGGCGCGATCAAGCGCGGGGCGGCGCCGCACTCGGCGGTCGAAACCCTGGACATCGGGGTGAGCTACGCGCTGGCGGGCGTCATCGGGGTCCTCACGTACCGGGTCGCGTCGCCGTGGCGGTACCTCTATCTGGCGGTGATCCTCGTCGTCTACGGTCTGCCGCTGCTCACCGGCCGCACCTTCACCGATTTCGGGCATTTCATATCGATCCTGATAGGTCTCCTCTGCTTTCCGCTGGTCAGAGGCCGCGGAAAAGCATGGAATCCGAAGGAGACACTGAGCGCCCTCAGGGGTTAACGTCCCGCCCATGAGCAGCACAGGAAGCGGCACGGTGAACGGCGGCATCTCCTTCTGGTACGCGGACGACGGTCTGCCCGAGGCCCGCGAGCCCCTGTCGGGCGACGCGACCGCCGACGTCGTGATCGTCGGCGGCGGCTACACGGGCCTGTGGACCGCGTACTACCTCAAGAAGGCGGCCCCCTTCCTGCGCGTCACCGTCCTGGAGCAGAAGTTCTGCGGCTACGGCGCCTCCGGGCGCAACGGCGGCTGGCTCTACAACGGCATCGCCGGCCGCGACCGGTACGCCAAGCTGCACGGCCACGAGGCGGCGGTCCGTCTGCAGAAGGCGATGAACGAGACGGTCGACGAGGTCGTCCGGGTCGCCGCCGAAGAGGGCATCGAGGCGGACGTCCACCAGGGCGGCGTCCTCGAAGTGGCCTACACGCCCGCCCAGCTGGCCCGCCTGAAGGCCTTCCACGAGCACGAGCTCTCGTACGGCGAGAAGGACCGCGAGCTCTACGGCGCCCGGGAGACCGTCGAGCGCGTCCGGGTCGCGGACGCGGTCGGCTCGGCCTGGACCCCGCACGGGGCGCGTCTGCACCCGGTGAAGCTCATCAAGGGGCTGGCGGCGGCCGCCGAGGCACTCGGCGTCACGATCCACGAGAAGACGCCGGTCACGGAGATCCGCCCGAAGCACGCGGTCACGCCGTACGGCACCGTGCGTGCCCCCTACGTCCTGCGCTGCACGGAGGGCTTCACGGCCTCCCTGAAGGGCCAGAAGCGCACCTGGCTGCCCATGAACTCCTCCATGATCGCGACCGAGCGGCTGACCCCCGAGCAGTGGGCGACGATCGGCTGGGAGGGCCGCGAGACGCTCGGCGACATGGCGCACGCCTACATGTACGCCCAGCGCACCGCCGACGACCGCATCGCGCTCGGCGGTCGGGGCGTCCCGTACCGCTTCGGCTCGCGCACCGACAACGACGGCCGCACCCAGCAGGCGACCATCGACGCCCTCCACGAGATCCTGGTCCGTTTCTTCCCCTCCCTGGCCGGCGTACGGGTGGCGCACGCCTGGTCGGGAGTCCTCGGCGTCCCCCGCGACTGGTGCGCCACCGTCACCCTGGACCGCTCCACCGGCCTCGGCTGGGCGGGCGGCTACGTCGGTTCCGGCGTCGCGACGACGAATCTCGCGGCGCGCACCCTGCGGGACCTGATCCAGCAGGACTCGGGCCAGGCGGGCCCGACCGACCTGACCGCCCTCCCGTGGGTCGACCACAAGGTCCGCAAGTGGGAGCCGGAGCCGTTTCGCTGGCTGGGCGTGCAGGGCATGTACGCCACCTACCGCACGGCCGACCGCCGCGAACTCACCACACACAGTGCGCAGTCGTCGCGGCTCGCACGGATGGCGGACCGCGTCGCGGGCCGGCACTGACCACCGAGCGGACCTCTGTCCCTCTACGAGGGGTCCTTCACGTGTGTGTGAAACTGCGCCCATGATTCGCACCGCGACCCCCGACGACATCCCCGTCATCCACGCGATGGTCCGTGAACTCGCCGAGTACGAGAAGGCGCCGGACGACGCGAAGGCCTCCCGGCAGCAGCTGCACGAGGCGCTGTTCGGGGAGCGGCCGGCCGCGTTCGCGCACATCGCGGAGGCGGCGGGGGAACCGGTCGGCTTCGCACTGTGGTTCCTGAACTTCTCGACCTGGCGCGGGGTCCACGGGATCTACCTGGAGGACCTGTACGTCCGGCCCGGGGCGCGCGGCGGCGGGCACGGGAAGGCGCTGCTCACCGAGCTGGCGCGGATCTGCGTCGAGCGCGGGTACGAGCGTCTGGAGTGGTCGGTCCTGAACTGGAACCGGCCTTCCATCGAGTTCTACGAGGCCTTGGGCGCGCGTCCGCAGGACGAGTGGACGGTGTACCGGCTGACGGACGGGGCGCTGCGGCAGCTGGGGGATCCGGGTTCAGGGGACTGACTCGGGCACGGGGGCCGGTGCGGTCGCGTGTTCGGGGGTCCGCGCGGTGACCATGAGGCCCGCGACCAGACCGGCCAGGAGCATGATTCCGGCGGCCCACCAGATGGCGACCGTGTAGCCGTGCACGACGCCCTCGCGGACGATCAGGGCCTTCCGGGCCGGGTTGGTGAGGTGTGCGGTGATGTACGCCACGCCGCTGGTGGTGGCGATGGTGTTCAGCAGGGCCGTACCGATCGAACCGCCCACCTGCTGTGAGGTGTTGACGGTCGCGGAGGTCACGCCGGAGTCCTGTGGGGCGACCCCGGCGGTGGCGGTGGCGAAGACCGGCATGAAGATCAGGCCCATGCCGAGGCCCATCAGGACCAGACCGGGCAGCAGCCGGCCCACGTAGTCGGCGTCGACCGTGAGGTGGGTGAAGAACAGCATCCCGGAGGCCGCGAGGAGCGCTCCTGGGACCATCAGCACGCGCGGCGCCACGCGGCGCAGCAGCCGCGCCGAGATCTGCGTCGTACAGATGACGATCGCGGCCGTCATGGGCAGGAAGGCCAGGCCCGCCCACACGGGCGAGTATCCGAGGACGACCTGCAGGTAGTAGGTCATGAACAGGAAAATGCCGAACATGCCTATGACGGCGAGGGCCATCGTCAGGAAACAGCCCGCGCGCGTGCGGTCCTTGATGATGTGGAGGGGGAGCAGCGGGCTCGGGGCCCTCGTCTGCCAGTACACGAACGCGGTCAGCAGCACGATTCCGCCCGCGAGGAGGGCCAGCACCAGCGGGTCCGTCCAGCCGCGCGCCTCCGCCTCGCTGACTCCGTAGACGATCGTGACCAGTCCGCCGCAGCCGAGCAGCACACCGGGGATGTCGAGCCGGGCGCGGGCGTTGCCCGGGGGGTCGGGCAGCAGCGCGAACGCGCCGCAGACCCCCACGACGGCTATGGGGATGTTGACGTACAGGCACCAGCGCCAGTTCAGGTACTCGGTCAGCAGCCCGCCCGTGATGAGTCCGATCGCCGAGCCGCTGCCCGCGAGGGCGCTGTAGACGCCGAAGGCCTTTCCGCGCTCCTTCGGGTGGGTGAAGGTGGTGGTCAGCAGGCTGAGCGCGGAGGGGGCCAGGACGGCGGCGAAGGCGCCTTGGAGGGCGCGGGCGCCGTAGAGCATGGCGGAGCTGGTGGCCGCGCCGCCGAACGCGGAGGCGGCAGCGAAGCCGATGAGGCCGAAGACGAAGGTGTGTCTGCGGCCGACGAGGTCCGCGATCCGGCCGCCGAGCAGCAGGAGACCGCCGAAGGCCAACGTGTACGCGGTGATGACCCACTGCCGGTTGCCGTCGGACATGCCCAGAGCGCGCTGTGCGGAGGGAAGCGCGATGTTCACTATGGTCGCGTCGAGGACGACCATCAGCTGCGCGAGGGCGATGATCACCAGGCCCCACCAGCGGCGGGAGTCGGCGCCTTCGGGGGTAGCAGGGGCGCCGCGTTCACCTGATCGGGTGGCGCTCACTTGCCCAGAAGACCATGAATTGGTATATATCGCATCTTTCCGGATGTCGATCCCGATTCATGGCTCCAGAACCACCTTTCCGAGGGTGGCGCGGGTCTCCAGGGCCCGGTGGGCGGCTGCCGCCGCGGCCAGCGGGAAACGGGTCACGGCCGGGGTGAGGCGGCCCGCGGCGGCTTCGGCGAGAGCCCTCAGCTCCAGCGTGCGGAGGGGGTCGGGACCGCCCGCCCCGCGCAGCATCACGGGGCCGAGGACCTGCTCGGACACGCCCTCCACGAGCAGCGGCCCGCCGCTCTGGATGCCCTCGCCGGACCAGCCGAAGACGAGGTGTTTCCCGCCGGGACCGAGGAGCTCGACGGCGGCGCGGGCGACGTCACCGCCGACGCCGTCGAAGACGACGGTGACCGGCTTCCCGTCCAGATGGGCGCGGACCCGGTCCGGCCAGCCGCCGTCCTTGTAGTCGACGGCCAGGTCCGCGCCGTTCTCGTGGACGCGGGCCACCTTCTCCGGGCCGCCCGCGAGGCCGATCACGGTGGCACCCGTGTGCCGGGCGTACTGCACGAGCAGGGTGCCGATACCGCCCGCGGCGGCGGGGATCAGGGCCACGGAGCCCGGGCCCAGCTCGGAGAACCGGAGGATCCCCATCGTCGTACGGCCCGTGCCGATCATGGCGACGGCCTGGGCGAAGTCCAGGTTCTCCGGGATCTCGTGCAGGCGGCCGACGTCGGTGACGGCCAGTTCGGCGTAGCCCCCCGGGGCGAACCCGAGGTGGGCGACGACGCGCCTGCCGAGCCAGTGGCCTTCGACGCCCGCGCCGAGGGACTCGACGGTGCCGGCGACCTCACGGCCGGGGATCGTGGGCAGCGGGGTGGGGGCGGGCGCCGGGCCCCGGGCGCCCGCGCGCAGGGCGGTGTCCAGGAGGTGGACACCGGCCGCGGCCACGGCGATACGCACCTGGCCGGGGCCCGGCTCGGGATCCTCGGTCTTCTCGTAGGTGAGGTTCTCGGCCGGACCGAAGGTGTGCAGGCGGACGGCGTGCATGACGGTCTCCCTCGCTGACGTGCTGAGGCGTACCTGATTGCTCGGTGCGTGCTTGATTGCTCGGTGGTGGTGCGGCTCAGCGTTCAGCCTCAAGCGCGCTTGAGGTCAAGGCGCGGGTGCGGGGCGTGGTCAAAGGCGCGGGTCGGGGGCGTTGTCAGTGGCGGAGTGCACGATGGGGGCATGGTGCGAAAAGCGGCGGGCAGGGCGGGTGTGCGGGACCAGGGGGCGCGGCGGCCGGAGGTGCGGCTGCCGCCGCTGGAACCCCATGACGGCTCCGAACTGGAGCCGGACGGCGACTATGACGGGCTGGAGTTCCGGGAGGCGGACTTCGTCGGGCAGGACGGCGCGGGAGCGACCTTCATGGACTGCGCCCTGACGGGGTGCGCGCTGGACGAGACGCGACTGCACCACGCGCGCCTGCTGGACTCGGTCCTGACGGGCATACGGGGTGTGGGCACCGATCTCGCCGAGTCGACCTTGCGCGACGTCGAGTTGGTGGACGCCCGCCTCGGCGGGGTGCAGCTGCACGGGGCGGTGCTGGAGCGGGTTCTGATCCGCGGCGGCAAGATCGACTACCTGAACCTGCGCAAGGCCCGGCTCAAGGACGTCGTCTTCGAGGGATGCGTGCTGGTCGAGCCGGATTTCGGGGGCGCCCGGCTGGAGCGCGTGGAGTTCGTGGACTGCGTTCTGAAGGGGGCGGACCTCACCGCGGCCACCCTGACGCACGTGGACCTGCGCCACGCGGCGGAGCTGGACATCGCACGGGGCGTGGACCGGCTGGCGGGGGCGGTGATCAGTCCGAGCCAGTTGCTCGACCTGGCGCCCGTGTTCGCCGCGGCGCTGGGGGTGCGGGTGGACGGGGGGCCGGGACCGGGAGCGTGACGAGCCGGGGCCGAGTGGGGGGTACGGGGGTCTCAGCCCACTCGGGGGAAGCGGGCCTGGAGGGTCCAGATCGCCGGGTTCTCGGCGAGGTCGTCGTGCAGGTCCGTGAGGTCGGCGATCAGGTCGTGCAGGAAGTCGCGGGCCTCACGGCGCAGTGCGGAGTGGGAGAAGGTCAGCGGCTCCTCGTCGCCCGGCATCCAGTCGGCCTCGATGTCCACCCAGCCGAAGCGCCGCTCGAAGAGCATGCGGTCCGTCGACTCGGTGAAGTCGAGCTCCGCGTGCTGGGGGCGCGAGGCCCGGCTGCCGCGCGGGTCCCGGTCGAGCTGCTCCACGATGTCGCACAGGGCCCATGCGAAGTCGAGCACCGGTACCCATCCCCAGGCCGTGGACAGCTCGCGGTCCGCCTTGGTGTCGGCGAGATAGACGTCACCGCAGAACAGGTCGTGCCGCAGTGCGTGGACGTCCGCGCGGCGGTAGTCGGTCTGCGGGGGGTCGGGGAAGCGGTTGGAGAGGGCGTAGCCGATGTCGAGCACGTAGGTGATGGTGTCACGGGCCCGGGGGAGGGGGTACGGCTCCGCGGAGGGGCCGCGCTCCGCAAGACGCGCGGGGCCATGACACAGGCGGCTCCGCCGTGCGTGCGACCGGCCCCCACCGGCCGGCGGCCGGGCCCTCGGGCGGGGCTCGCGGCCTGGAGTGGGGTTGTCGGGGCCTCGTAGGATCGCTGGTGTGCCCCGATCTTCCACCACCGTCCGCTTTGCTCCGGCCCCGGCTCTCGCCCTCGCTTTCGCGCTCACCCTCACGGCGTGCGGCGGCGGCGGAGGTGTGCACGGCAAGCCCGGTGCCACCGGGGTCCGGGATCCGTACTTCCCGAAGATGGGCAACGGCGGCTACGACGTCACGCACTACGCCCTGACCCTCTCCTACGACCCCAAGGCGCGCCATCTCGACGGCACCGCCGAGATCACCGCCCGGGCCACCCGGAACCTCAGCGCCTTCGACCTGGACCTGAAGGGCCTGGACGTCGCCGCCGTCACCGTCGAGGGCAAGGAGGCCCGCTGGAACCGGGCGGGCCAGGAGCTGACCGTGCGCCCGCACACCGACCTCGACAAGGGCGAGACGTTCCGTGCGACGGTCCGCTACTCGGGCACCCCCGAGACGCTCACCGACCAGGACGGCTCGCAGGAGGGCTGGCTGCCCACGGCCGACGGCGCTCTCGCCCTCGGTGAACCCACCGGCTCGATGGCCTGGTTCCCCGGCAACCACCACCCCTCCGACAAGGCGACGTACGACATCGCCGTCACCGTCCCGAAGGACCTGCAGGCCGTCTCCAACGGCGAGTTGACGAGCGAGACGACCCTGGCCGACGGCCGCAAGACCTTCACCTGGCACACCGCCGAACCGATGGCGAGCTATGTCGCCACGGTCGCGATCGGCCGGTACGACATCACGCGCTCGACGACGAAGAACGGCCTGCCCGTGTACGTCGCGGTGGACCCGACGCAGACCGCGGCCGCGAAGAAGGTGCTGTCCGAGATACCCGAGATCATGGACTGGGAGGCGTACAACTTCGGCCCGTACCCCTTCTCCTCGACGGGCGCGATCGTGGACCGCGGCGACGACTCGGGCTACGCCCTGGAGACCCAGACCCGCCCCGTCTTCCCCGGCGCCCCGGACACCGGCACCCTCGTGCACGAACTGGCCCACCAGTGGTACGGCGACTCCGTCACGCCCAAGTCCTGGCAGGACATGTGGCTCAACGAGGGCTTCGCCACGTACGCGGAGTGGCTGTACCAGGAGGACCACGACGGCGAGACAGCCGACGAGATCTTCAACTCCCTCTACCGGGGCGACTACTACGACACCCCCGAGAAGAACAAGGCGGTCTGGGCCTTTCCGCCCGCCAAGCCCTCCAGCGCGGCCCACATCTCCGACCCGCCCGTCTACGACCGTGGCGCGATGGTCCTGCACAAGATCCGCCGGACGGTCGGCGACGACACGTTCTACGACATCATCCAGGGCTGGGCCGCCACCCACCGCCACGCCAACGCGTCCACGGCCGACTTCACGTCCTACGTCGAGAAGAAGGCCCCGGACAAGGACTTCAGCGGCATCTGGAAGGACTGGCTGTACGGAGAGGGCAAGCCGCCCCGGGCATGACTCAGGTCCTCCCGTTCAGCGCCTTGCGCAGTACCGCACAGGGGCGGCCAGGGCGTCCGCTTCCTTGGAGGCCTTGAAGGGGTCCCGGGAGTCGATCCACCAGGCGCGGTGCTCGTTCTCGTAGGCCGGTCCGAAGCGGGGCACGATCGTCTCGCTGAACTCGACACGGGCGGCCGGGTCCGAGGTGCGTGCGTTGCGGCCGAAGGCGACGCGTTCGACGTGGAGGGTGCCCCGGCCGGCGTTGCCCAGGAGGAGGGCGAAGCAGGGGAGGGGGGTTCGGGGGGTGATGAGCTGGTACTCGGTGACCGCGGCGGTGAGGAAGTCGTCGAGTGCCTGGTTGTCCATCAGGACGGTGGGGGAGTGCTGTCGTTCGTACAGTGCTCGTCCGATAAGTCGGACATGGAGTGGGACATGAGGTGGGGGCTCCGTTTCCCGTGGGGGGTGAGTGGGACGCCTGGGAGCCTAGAGGTGAGTGCTTGAATGTTTCAGTAACTTGCGCGCAGTGTGGGGATATCCCTATGAGGCCGGGCGGTGGGCAGCGGGAACGCGAGGAGCCCCCGGCCCGGTGTCCCGGGTCAGGGGCTCCTTCAACCGCCTTCTGCGGATCAGACGTTGACGCCGAAGTCCTGGGCGATGCCCACGAGGCCCGAGGCGTAACCCTGGCCGACCGCGCGGAACTTCCACTCCGCGCCGTTGCGGTAGAGCTCGCCGAAGACCATGGCGGTCTCGGTGGCGGCGTCCTCGCTCAGGTCGTAGCGGGCGATCTCGGTGCCGCCGGCCTGGTTGAGGATGCGGATGTAGGCGTTGCGGACCTGGCCGAAGTTCTGCGAGCGGTTCTCCGCGTCGTAGATGGAGACCGGGAAGACGATCTTGTCGACGTCGGCGGGGAGGCCCGCCAGGTTGACGTTGATCGCCTCGTCGTCGCCGGCACCCTCGCCCGTGCGGTTGTCGCCGGTGTGGACGATGGTCTGGTCCGGGGTCTGCTTGTTGTTGAAGAAGACGAAGTGGGCGTCGGAGTAGACCTTGCCCTGGGTGTTGACCGCGATGGCCGAGGCGTCGAGGTCGAAGTCGGTGCCCGTGGTGGTGCGGACGTCCCAGCCGAGGCCCACGGTGACGGCGGTCAGGCCCGGAGCCTCCTTGGTGAGCGAGACGTTGCCACCCTTGGACAGGCTTACAGCCATTGTTGGGAGTCCCTTCCCTCGTTGCGTACGTGCGCTGTGCCCGTACGTATGGGCTTCGTACGGGCACGAAGCTACAGCTACCCCTAAGAACGCCAAGAAGGGTGTCGAAGGTTCCTGGTCTCTTTACTTTCTTTACCCTCTTGGCGGACACGTGGCGGCGAAAACGGGGTGACGTGGACCGGACATCCACGCGACCATGGACCCCATGTCCGGTCCTTACGTCATCCGCGGCTCCGTCTCCCTGCCCGAGGCCGAGCTCCTGTGGCGTTTCTCCCGCTCCAGCGGGCCCGGCGGACAGCACGTCAACACCAGTGACTCGCAGGTCGAGCTGAGGTTCGACCTCGCGAAGACCGAGGCGCTGCCCCCGGTCTGGAAGGAGCGCGCCCTCGCCAAGCTCGCCGGGCGGCTCGTCGACGGCGTCATCAGCGTCCGCGCGTCCGAGCACCGGTCGCAGTGGCGCAACCGGGAGACCGCGGCCGTACGACTCGCCTCCCTGCTCGCCGAGGCCACCGCGCCACCGCCCAAGCCCCGCCGGGCCACCCGCATCCCCCGGGGGATCAACGAACGGCGGCTGCGCGAGAAGAAACAGCGCTCCGACACCAAGCGGGGCCGCTCCGGACGCGACTGGGGTTAGCGGCACCCGCGAGTCTTCCGCGGCACCCGCGAGTCTTCCGTGGCACCTGCGAGTCTTCCGTGGCACCTGCGAGTCTTCCGTGGCACCTGCGAGTCTTCCGTGGCACCTGCGAGTCTTCCGTGGCACCTGCGAGTCTTCCGCGGCACCCGCGAGTCTTCCGCGGCGTGTCGGCCACTGCGTGGGTATGAGGTGACAGGCCTTTGTGGCGAGTTGTCGCTAATCTCATGGAATGGACGGATATGAGGACAGGGCGCACCTGGAGTGGTGGGCCAATCGATCGACCTGCCTGGCGCGGATCCCCGTCCGGCTGCGGCAGGCCGCCGTGCCCGACGCCCGTACGTGGGACGCCGTCGTCTCCGCGCCGCTGGACCGTGGCGCGCGGGAGGACATGCAGTTCCTGATCGAGGCCAGTCCGTACTTCACCCTCCGCTTCGCGGACGATTCTGTGAACGAGGTCGAAGTGGAGCGCTCCGGGGACGGCGGCCGGCTGCGACTGAGCGCCGTCCCGGAGACGTGACGTCACATCAGGAGGCCGCGGTCCGTCAATGCCATGACGGGCAAGTCCGTGCCGGACCGCGGCGGCGACCAGGAGATGTGACGTATGAGCGACAGCGATTTTCCCGGAGAGAACGGGAATGACGACAAGAATGCGAAGAACGCGAACGCGAAGAAGGCCGAGAACGCGAAGGACGGCACGAACGCGAACGAATTTCTCGCCGCGCGATTCGAATCCCACCGAGATCACCTCCGCGCCGTCGCCTATCGCATGCTCGGCTCCGTCGCGGAGGCCGACGACGCCGTCCAGGAGGCGTGGCTCAAGCTCAGCCGTGTCGACGCCGACCGGGTCGACAACCTCGGCGGCTGGCTGACGACCGTCGTCGGCCGGGTCTGTCTCGACATGCTGCGCTCACGCCGAACTCGCGCCGAGGAGCCGCTCGGCCCCCTGGCGGAGGGGCCCGGCATCCGGATGCCGGAGCCGGTGCTCAGCCCCGTCTCGGGCATCGACCCCGAACAGGAGGCGCTGCTCGCCGACTCGGTGGGCCTCGCCCTGTTGGTCGTACTGGAGACGCTGACGCCCGCCGAACGGCTCGCCTTCGTGCTGCACGACCTGTTCGCCGTGCCCTTCGAGGAGATCGCGCCCATCGTGGGCCGTACGCCGACGGCGTCCCGTCAGCTCGCCAGCCGGGCCCGGCGCAGGGTCCAGGGCGGGGCGCCCGTGCCCGATCCCGACCTGGCGCGGCAGCGGGCGGTCGTGGACGCGTTCCTCGCGGCGGCGCGGGAGGGCGACCTCGACGCGCTCGTCGCGGTGCTCGACCCGGACGTGGTGGCGCGGAGCGAGGGCGGGGTGACGGCGGGTGCGATCGCCGTGGCCTCGGGGGCGAGCGGGTACGCGCACCTGGCCCGGATCGCGCGGCCCGCCCTCGTCAACGGCGCCGCGGGTGTGGTCGTGGTCGCGGAGGGACGCCTCGTCGGTGTCCTCGCCTTCACGGTCGTGCACGGCAGGATCGCCGTCATCGACATCCTCAACGACCCGGAGCGGCTGGCCGGGCTGGACGTCACCGTCCTCGACCGGTAGCTCCCCGCCCCCAGTCCCTCGAAGAAAGGGTGTCAGCCCAACTGCCGGTAGCGCCCCTTGAAGTGCAGCAGCGGTCCGCCGTCCCCGCTCGGTACCGACGCGGTCAGCACCCGCCCGATGACGAGGGTGTGGTCACCGGCGGCGACCCGCTGCTCGGTGCGGCACTCCAGGGTCGCCAGGGCGCCGCCCACCAGGAGTGCCCCGGACGTCTCGCCACGGACGTAGGGGATGTCCTCGAAGAGCAGACGGTCGCTGATGCGGCCCTTCATGGCGAAGCGGCCCGCGATGTGGCGCTGGCTCTCGGAGAGCACGGAGACGGCCCACAGGGGCTGTTCGTCGAGCAGGTCGTCCATGCGGGAGCCCTCGCGCAGGCTGACCATGACGAGGGGCGGGTCCAGGGAGACGGACAGAAAGGCCGTCGCCGTCATGCCGACGTCCTCACCGCCGGGGCCTTCCGGGTCCAGCGCGGGCTCGTGCGCGGTCACCAGGACCACACCCGCGGCCAGCCGGGACATGGCGGCACGGAACTCGTCGTTGCTCACCCCCTCAGCATGCACGGAGGGGGCGAGTGGAGCGGCAGAGGGAGTATTCAGCACGCCGAAACGCTAGTCTCCGACCCCGGGGAGCCACATCGGGCCTCGGTCCGAGCCTGGTCCTAAGCCGGGTCCTAGGTCTCGGGACGGGCACAACTGCTCACAGTGTCTACACAGCGTCCAAATAAGCGTTCAGTAAACGCACAGGGGAAATGCAGAAACCCCACTCAATTGCTCATCTTCTGCTGTGACTTGAGTCACAGGAGCCATATTTTGTTGACCCTGTGTACCGAGTGGGCAGCGCGCTGTGATTCAGTGGCGGGGAAGCTATGCACGAAGCTACCAAGTAGTACGCGAGAGAACCGTAAGAGAACCAGGTACGCCGAAGACAACCCTGGAGTTGCTGCGAGGTCTCGAGGGGAGGGCGAATGGAGACCGAGTCGGAGCCCTATGTCCGTCTTGCGACCCTGCGGCAGCTGCATCAGGTGATGGCGGACATGAACACCGCGCGGAGCCTGGCGGACACGCTGCAGACCGTCGCCGACGGCGTGGTCACGGGCCTCGGCTACGAGCTGGCGTGTGTCAATCTCGTACGCCCCGACGGCGACCTCGTGGTCGCCGCGCTCGCCGGCAACTCCGCCGCCGAAGCGCTGATCACCGGCCGGGTCGGTTCCCGCGCCTCCTGGGACCGCCGGCTGAACATGGGCGAGGCCTGGGGTGATCTGCGCTTCATTCCGCACACCGAGGGCTGGGTCCTCGACGACGACGACGTACCGCAGTGGTACACCGACGGGCCCGCGCCGCGCTTCGAGGACGAGTGGCACCCCTCCGACCGCCTCTTCGCGCCCATGTACACCCCGGGAATCTCCGGCGCCAGCACCGGTGAGCTGATCGGCGTCCTGTCCGTGGACCGGCCGCGCAACGGACGGCACCCCGGCGCGTGGGGGCGCGAGGCGCTCCAGAT
Source organism: Streptomyces sp. NPDC007095 (assembly GCF_040634475.1). Classification (NCBI taxonomy): domain Bacteria; kingdom Bacillati; phylum Actinomycetota; class Actinomycetes; order Kitasatosporales; family Streptomycetaceae; genus Streptomyces; species Streptomyces sp. NPDC007095. The sequence continues at coordinate 2,388 of NZ_JBEYFS010000011.1, read as the reverse complement.
GTACGCCTTCCAGGCCGCCATCGCCATCAGCAACGCGCGTCTACGAGCCAATATGCAGCGCGCCCTGGTCCGCCTCGAGCGTGAGCAGCAGGCCCTGCGCGCCAGCGAGGAGAGCTTCCGGCAGGCCTTCGAGTACGCCCCCTCCGGCATGGCCATCGCCGAGATGGGCGGCGACCAGCACGGCCGCGTCCTGCGTACGAACGACGCTCTGTGCCGCCTCCTCGGCCGCCCCGCCTCCGCGATGCGCCGCTACTCCTTCTCCGACCTCGTGCACCCCGAGGACATCGGCACCCTGCTCCGGACGTCCGCCGAGGGCGGGCGCGCCGAGCTCAGACTCGGCCGCCGCGACGGCACCTACGTCTGGGTCTCGCTGCGCAACTCCGTCGTCGCGGACGCCGCCGACGGCCCCCGCTTCCTGCTCACGCACGTCGAGGACATAGAGGAACGCAAGCGCCGCGAGCTCCAGCTCGCCCACCGCGCCTCGCACGACTCGCTCACCGGCCTGCCGAACTCGGCCGAGCTGCGCTCCCGCCTCGCCTCCCGCCTCTGCCGGCGCCCCGGGGCCCTTCAGCCGGGCACGGTGGAGTCCCTGGACGCGGCGTACGGGCACGGTCCGTTCGCGGACCAGGCGGCCGAGCACAACTCCTACGACGGCCACCCCGGCGGTGCAGGCACCGCGGGTAACGGGAGCGGGCACGGGTTCGACCTCGCCGCGGGCTTCGACGCGTACGACGCCTTCGACCACCATGTGCACACCATCGCGCCCGAGGGCGAGGAGGACGACGGCACCAAGGGGCTCGCGGTGCTCTTCTGCGACCTCGACGGCTTCAAGTCGATCAACGACCGCTTCGGGCACAACGCGGGCGACGCGGTGCTCATCGAGGTCGCCAGACGTCTGACGAACGGTGTCCGGGACGGGGACACGGTGGCCAGGCTCGGCGGTGACGAGTTCGTGGTGCTCGCCGACGGGCTCGGCCGGGCCGACGCGGCCGACCTCGCCGTACGACTGCGGAACGCGATCATCCCGCCGATCCGTGTGGACGGCCGGGCCGTCCGGGTGGGCGCCAGCTTCGGCATCGGGTGGGCACACTGTGGCATGACGGCGGACGAGGTCTTGAAATCCGCTGACGAACGTATGTACGTCGAGAAACGGTCTCGTCCCAAACAGCATCGGCGTGCCGGATAAGTCAAAGGTCAGTGGGTTGATGCGGTGAAGCCCACCCGTTTGGCCCCCTGGGAGCGGGTAGGCTCGCCATTCATCCATGTACCGCATCTGAACCGCACCTGTTGAGGAGACCAAGGGATGACGCCCGGCAACAACGGCGCGAGCACGCCCGAGGACGACGACCCGTTCGGCTATCTGTACGCCGACGGTCAGGCCAACGGCGCCACTCCGCCCAGCGGAGGCGGCGGCTACGGCTACCCCGGCTCGGTCAACCGGGTGCGGGCGGTCGGCGAACGCCAGTACGGACAGCAGCAGGCCGGTTACGGCCAGCAGGCTCCGACCGCGCAGTACGGCCAGCAGGCCGCCCCGACCGCACCGTACGGCCAGGTGCCGCAGCAGGGCGCCTACGGCCAGCCGAACGCGCACTACGCGGCGCCCGAGACGGTCCCCGGCGGGGCCCCGACCGGTCGGCAGTCGTCGGGAGGCGGCGGTCGCGGCCGCGGACCGAACACCAAGGGCCTGCTGATCGGCGCGATCGCGGTGGTCGCCGCCGTCGTCATCGGCATCGGCGTCGCCATGATGAACGACAACTCGAACGACAACAGCAAGGACACGGCGGGCGGCGGCTCGGCCCCGACGGCCTCCGAGAGCGCGTCCCCGAGCGCGTCGGCCTCGCCGTCGGCGGTCGCCGGTGAGCTCCCGAAGATCGACGCGAAGGCGCTGAGCCTGGGGACGAACGTCACGACGGCGTCGGACGTCAAGGGCGCGAAGGCGGACGGCGGCGTCTACGTCACGGGCTTCAATCAGGTCGGTGCGGCCGTCACCTGGAACGTCAGCGGCATCCCCAAGGCCGGCAAATACACGCTGTACGTCAACTACGGGGTGCCCGGCAAGGACGCCAACGCCACGCTCACGATCAATGGCACGGCCCAGAGCCGCCCTCTCAACATGCAGAACTTTGCCCACGCTGCAGAAGGCGACTACGAGAAGGGCTGGACCAACACCTGGGGGGACATCACCCTCAACAAGGGGACCAACACCATCAAGATCTCCTGCGAGCAGGGCAACCAGTGCGACGCGAACTTCGACCAACTCTGGTTGGAAGCAGGGTGGAAGTAGTCCGAGAGGTAAGTGAAGCGTCCCTGCCCGCCTGATGAGGATGACGAATCGCCACCCCACTGCTTGCTGGACATACCCAGAGTGGAGTCACCGGCGGCGTAGAC
>NZ_JBEYFS010000010.1:0-101290 GCF_040634475.1 Streptomyces sp. NPDC007095 | reverse complement strand
GGTTGATAGGCCGGATCTGGAAGGCGGGTAACCGCTGGAGGTGACCGGTACTAATAGGCCGAGGGCTTGTCCTCAGTTGCTCGCGTCCACTGTGTTGGTTCTGAAACCACGAACAACCCCATGTCCGGGGCCACCGGGCATGGTGCGGTAGTTACAGTTTCATAGTGTTTCGGTGGTCATAGCGTGAGGGAAACGCCCGGTTACATTCCGAACCCGGAAGCTAAGCCTCACAGCGCCGATGGTACTGCAGGGGGGACCCTGTGGGAGAGTAGGACGCCGCCGAACAAATTTTAGGGAGAACCCCCGTACCGGGAAATCGGTACGGGGGTTTTCTGCGTTCGGGATCAATTTTTTTTGGGGCCTCTCGATTGGAGAGGCCCCTTTTTTTGTGCCGGTTTACAGCCGTCCCGCTGCCTTGAGTGCCAGATACGCATCCGCGAGGGCAGGCGCCAGATTGTCCGGAACCGCGTCGACGACGGTTACTCCGTGCCGCTGAAGTTGTTCGGCCGTGCGATGGCGTTCCGTCTGGGCCTGGACCGCGGCTGCCGCCTCGTACACCGCCTCGGCGCTTCCCCGAGCCGTAGCCATGTGCGCGATGTGCGGGTCGGCCACTGAAGCCACGAGCACTGTGTGGCGGTGGGTGAGACCGGAGAGTACGGGGAGCAGGCCCTCTTCGATGGGGGCCGCGTCGAGGCTGGTCAGCAACACGATCAGGGATCGGCGAGGGGCCGTACGGAGGGCCGTGGCGGTGAGGCCGCGGGCATCCGTTTCGACGAGCTCCGGCTCCAGGGGCGCCATCGCGTTGACCAGGGAGGGGAGGACGTCGCGGGCTGAGCGGCCCTGGACCAGGGCGCGTACCCGGCGGTCGTAGGCGAGGAGGTCCACGCGGTCGCCGGCCCGGGAGGCCAGGGCGGCCAGGAGGAGTGCCGCGTCCATGGAGGCGTCGAGGCGTGGGGCGTCGCCCACGCGGCCGGCCGAGGTTCGGCCCGTGTCGAGGACCAGAAGGATGTGGCGGTCGCGCTCGGGACGCCAGGTACGCACGGCGACCGTGGTCTGGCGGGCCGTGGCACGCCAGTCGATGGAGCGGGTGTCGTCGCCGGGGACGTACTCGCGCAGGCTGTCGAATTCCGTGCCCTCGCCGCGGGTCAGGACGCTGGTGCGGCCGTCGAGTTCGCGTAGGCGGGCCAGTTTGGAGGGAAGGTGCTTGCGGCTGGTGAAAGGTGGCAGGACTCGCACAGTCCAGGGCACCTTGTGGCTGCCCTGGCGGGAGAAGAGACCGAGGGGGCCGTACGAGCGGATGGTGACGCGGTCCGTCTGGCGGTCGCCGCGCCGGGTGGGGCGTAGGCGGGTGGTGAGGCGTCGACGCTCGCCGGCGGGGACCGTCAGGCGGTGGCGGGAGGCGGCCACCTCGGTGCCCGGCTCCCAGCTGCTGGGAGGCCAGGCGTCACGGAGGTGGGCGCGCAGGAGGCGGCCGGAGGGGTTGGTGACGGTCAGGGTGACATCGGCGGTTTCGCCGAGACGTACGGAAGTGTCGCCGGAGCGGGCCAGGCCGAGACGGCGTACGGGTGCGGCCAGGGCGGCGTCGCAGGCGCAGGCCAGGGCCAGTGGAGCGTTCACGGCGAGGATGCCCGCCCAACTAGGCTCCCAGATGCCGATGGGGAGTGTGCCGAGGGCCGCCAGCAGGGCGGCGCGTCCGGTGAGCGCCATCAGCGGGGGACTGGGACGTGGGCGAGGATCGCGTTGATGACCGAGTCGGCCGTCACGCCTTCCATCTCGGCCTCGGGGCGGAGCTGGATGCGGTGGCGGAGGGTGGGCAGGGCCAGGGCCTTCACGTCGTCGGGGATGACGTAGTCGCGGCCGGTCAGCCAGGCCCAGGCGCGGGCGGTGGCGAGGAGGGCGGTCGCGCCGCGCGGGGAGACGCCGAGGGTGAGGGACGGCGATTCGCGGGTGGCGCGGCAGATGTCGACGACGTAGCCGGTGATTTCGGGGGAGACCGATGTCTTGGCCACGGCGGCGCGGGCGGCTTCCAGGTCGGCCGGGCCCGCTACGGGGCGTACGCCGGCGGCGCGCAGGTCGCGCGGGTTGAAGCCCTCGGCGTGGCGGGTGAGGACGTCGATCTCGTCCTGACGGGACGGCAGAGGGATCGTCAGTTTCAGCAGGAAGCGGTCCAGTTGGGCTTCGGGCAGAGGATACGTTCCCTCGTACTCGACCGGGTTCTGGGTCGCGGCGACCAGGAAGGGCTCCGGGAGCGGGCGGGGGGTGCCGTCAACCGTGACTTGGCGCTCCTCCATCGCTTCGAGGAGGGACGACTGGGTCTTGGGCGGGGTGCGGTTGATCTCGTCGGCCAGCAGGAGGTTCGTGAAGACCGGGCCGGGCTGGAACGAGAACTCGGCGGTGCGGGCGTCGTAGACGAGAGAGCCGGTGATGTCGCTCGGCATCAGATCGGGAGTGAACTGGACGCGCTTGGTGTCGAGTTCGAGCGCGGATGCCAGCGCGCGGACGAGCAACGTTTTGGCGACTCCAGGGACTCCTTCTAGTAGAACGTGTCCGCGGCAGAGGAGGGCGACGACGAGGCCGGTCACGGCGGGGTCCTGGCCGACCACGGCTTTGGCGATCTCGGCGCGCAGGGCTTCCAGGGAGGAGCGGGCGGCGCCCGGATCCCCGGTGTACCCGGCGTTGTCAGTGGTCGGGGCCATCATGAACGGCGTACCTCTCTTTCGAGGGCGTCGAGTTGGTCGGCGAGGGAGATGAGGGCCGCGTCGTCGCTGGGCGGCGGGCCGAAGAGGAGGGTGTGCAGGGCCTGTCCGTCGCCGTTGAGGCGGGCGGACAGGGCGGGGAGCAGTGCCTCGGGCGCGTGCGCCTGGGCGGGGGACACGCCGATGAGGGGGGCGAGTCGGGTGCGGGTGGTGGAGCGCAGAGCGGCGGCCGCGCGGTCGCGGGCGCTGGCCTTGCGGTAGAGGCGGGCGCGGCCTTCGACGGTTTCGGAGGCGCGGATCGCGACGGGAAGGCGTTCGGGTACGAGGGGGCCGAGTCGGCGTGCCCGCCAGAGGGCCGCCAGGGCTGCCGCGATGAAGAGCTGAAGGGTGCCCCAGAGCCAGCCCGAGGGGAGCAGGTCGAAGAAGGTCTTTTTGCCCGCGTCGGTGGCCGAGGTGTCGGAGAGGGAGGGGAGGTACCAGACCAAGTGGGGACGGGAGCCGAGCAGTTGGAGGGCGAGCGAGGCGTTGCCCTGCTTGTCGAGACGGTTGTTGTAGAGGATGTCGGGGGCGCCGATGACGACGGTGTCGCCGTTCCCGGTGGCCGCCGGGATGCGCAGCAGGGTGGGCAGGCCGTCGCTGGGGTAGCAGACGTCGGCGCCGGGGTCGCTGGTGCTGTAGCGGATGCCGCCGGTGTCGGCGCTGCCCGCGCGGCGGGCGGCGGGCAGGTCGCAGCCGGGGGAGAGCGTCGAGTCGAAGCTGATCGCGGGATCGGCTGTGACTCCGGGGGCGAGGGTGCCGAGGGAGGGCGAGTCGGGGGCGATCAGGATCGTGCGGCCGCCGGAGTTCTTGGTCGCCGCGCGGAGGCCGGCCTGCTGATGGTCGGTCAGCAGGTCCGGGGCGGCGACGAGGAGGGTGGTGTCGGCGCCGGCCGCGGCGCGCGCCTCGTCCAGGGTGGTGACCACGCGCGTGGAGACCCCGCTGTCGCCGAGGAGTTCGGCGGTGGCGCGGCTGCCGTAGGGTTCGGCGGAGCGTGGGTCGAGGCGGCCGTGCTGGGCGCCGGAGCGGATCGCGGCGATCGCGACGGCGGCCGCCAGCAGGATGACGACGGCGAGGACGATGCCTCGGGCGCGGGTCCACACCTGTCGGGCGGTGGGCGATGCCGAGGTGGACGTGAGGGTGGCCTCGGTCATGAGGCGGCCCCCTGGCGGCTGTTGTGGTCCGTGCTCTGGGCGCTGCTGGTGAGTACGGGTTTGGTGCGCTCGAGGTCGCGGTCGAGTTCGGTGAGGCGGTGGTATGTGCCGGAGCCCGCGGACCGGCCGCCGTATGTGACCTCGTCGAAGTCCCGGGCGGCGGCGCGGAGTCGGTCCGTGTGGGAAGGCAGTGTGCGGCCCGCTTCGGCGGCGGCCTCGTCCGCGGTGCGGCCGGGGCGTGGGTCGAGCAGGGCGCGCTCCTCGAGGGAGCGCACGACGGCGCGCATGCGTTCTTGGACGGCTTGGTTCCAGTGGCCCTGGGCGGCGTGCGCTTCGGCGGCCGCGCGGTGTTCGGCGGCGCTGCGGGGTCGGTCGTCGAAGAGTGCGGCGGAGGAGGTGGGGGTGCGGTGCGGGGTGCCGAGGCGCCACCAGAGGGCGGCCACGACCGCCAGCACCGCCACCACGATGACGACGAGTCCGAGTGTGCCGCCGGGAGTCACCGTGGAGGCGGCGCTGAACAGTTTGTCGACCCAGTCCCAGAAGGCGTTCAGAGCGCGTTGCACCGGGCTGGGGTCGTTCTCGTGGTACATCCGTTTGGACAGTTCGCGCTTGGCCGCCTCCCGCGCGGGGTCGCGCGGGATCGTCACCGGTGGTTCGTCGTCGCGCGGTAGCGCGAGTACGGCCGTGGCGCCGGTGTGCGGCAGTGCCAGTACCGCTGTGAGAACTCCCCCCGCCGGACTCACCGCATCAGCTCCCCGGAGTGGTGCCGGGGGTGCTGGAGCCGTAGTCCTGGACACCGGCGGCGCGGGCCAGGTCGAGGTCGAGGGCCTCGCGGCGGATGCGCTGGTCGATGTAGAGGAGCACGGTGACGCCCGCGGAGATCGGGAAGGTGATCATGGAGCCGATCACCGAACCGATTCCGCTGACGATGAGGAACGTCCAGCCGGGGCTTCCGCCGTTGCTCAGGAAACCGGCGACGCCGTCGCCGCTCAGGGCGGAGGCGATGAGGGCGAAGGGGATCACGACGATCGACGCCACGATGTTGGCGATGATCGTGGCGAGCAGCTGGATACCGAAGACTCGCCACCAGGAGCCGCGGACGAGCTTCGCGGAGCGGCTCATCGACTTCAGGACGCCCTGCTTCTCCAGCATCAGGGCGGGCGAGGCGAGCGAGAAGCGGATCATCAGCCAGAGGGCGACGACGCCCGCGCCGAGCCCGCCGAGGACCGCGAGCGCGGCGCCCGCGCTGCTCGAGCCGGCGATGGCGACGAGCAGGCCGGGAAGAGTGCCGACGGTGATGATCGCGACGGCGATGAGCGGAAGCAGGAAGGTCAGGGCGAACAGCTTCGGCAGCCGGGGTCTGGCGTCGCGCCAGGCCTCGGCGGTGGTCACCGGCTTGCCGAGTACCGCGCGGCTGGTCACGGAGGTGAGCAGGGCGGTGGCGACGATGGTGCCGAGCAGGCCGATGAGCACGACGACGCCGGAGCTCAGCAGGGTGTCGCCCAGGGCGCGGCTCAGCTCGCCGGCGGTGGCACTCGGGTCGTTGAGGACGTCCGTGCTCGCGCTGTCGTCCAGGACCAGGCCCTGGAGCAGGATGACCGCGATCTGTGTGACGACGGCGACGGTGAGCGAGATGCCCAGGACGGTGCGCCAGTAGGTCCGCATCGTGGAGACCGCGCCGTCGAGGATCTCGCCGACGCCGAGCGGGCGCAGGGGGATCACGCCGGGCTTGGCGGCGGGCGGCGGGCCGCCCCAGTTGCCGCCCCAGCCACCGGGGCCTCCTGGGCCTCCGTAGCCACGGCCGGGGCCTCCCCAGCCGCCGTAGCCTCCGCCCTGGCCTCCGTGGCCGCCCGCACCCGGCGGCTGCTGACCGCCCCAGCCGGGGCCGGGGGGCGGTGGCGGCGGGGCCTGGCCGGGGCCCTGTGGGCTGGGAGCGGACCACTGGCCGGGCGGGGGCTGCTCTTTGGACCACTTAGAGGGCGGCTCCGGCTGGTTCGTGCCACCTTGGTCCGCGGGCTGCTCCGGGGGCTCGGCGGTGCCGGAGTTGTCCGGCTCCTGCCCGTCGGAGGGGGCAGATCCGGGCGAGGCCCAGCCCGGAGTGTCTTTCATCGTCGCTCCTTCACGGTGCCCGTCCGCGGTCGCGGCGGCAGGTTGGCAGCCATCGTGCCACGGTGTGCCCGGCATGGGACCGGCCCCCGTATGGGGCGGACACCTTCAATTGTCCGCCTGCTACGGGGCAGACTGGGCGGATGGCTGATCAGTACGCGCAATTCCGCGAGGGCGACGGGCCACTGGAGATACCGGCGATCCGCTGGGACGAGCCGCCCGAAGGGCCGGTGCTGGTCCTTCTCGACCAGACACGGTTGCCGGCCGAGGAAGTTGAGCTGGTGTGCACGGACGCTCCCGCGCTGGTGGAGGCGATCCGCACGCTGGCCGTGCGAGGGGCGCCGTTGCTGGGTATCGCCGGGGCGTACGGAGTCGCGCTCGCGGCCGCGCGTGGCTTCGATGTGGACGATGCCGCCCAGGCGCTGGCGGGCGCCCGGCCCACCGCGGTGAACCTCGCTGTCGGTGTGCGCCGGGCGCAGACGGCGTACCGTGCCGCGCTCTCCGGCACCGGTGATCAGCGGCAGGCTGCCGAGGCGGCGCTCGAAGCGGCGCGGGCGCTGCACCGGGAGGATGCCGCTGCCAGCGCACGGATGGCCGAGCACGGGTTGGCGCTGCTCGACGAGCTGCTGCCGGGTGGCGGGCACCGGATTCTGACCCATTGCAACACCGGGGCGTTGGTGTCCGGTGGGGAGGGTACGGCCTTCGCGGTGGCCCTCGCGGCGCATCGGGCGGGGCAGCTGCGGAGGCTGTGGGTGGACGAAACGCGTCCGTTGCTGCAAGGTGCTCGCCTGACGGCTTACGAAGCGGCGCGCAACGGAATGGCGTACACCTTGCTCACGGACAACGCGGCGGGATCACTGTTCGCGGCGGGGGAGGTGGACGCGGTGCTCATCGGGGCCGATCGGATCGCTGCCGACGGTTCGGTGGCGAACAAGGTGGGGAGCTATCCGCTCGCGGTGCTGGCCCGGTATCACCATGTGCCGTTCATCGTGGTGGCGCCGGTGACGACGGTCGACCCGGACACCCCGGACGGAGCATCCATCGAGGTCGAGCAGCGCCCCGGTCATGAAGTGACCGAGGTCACAGCACCCCAGGTGCCTGTGGCGGGAGTGGAAGCGGGAGGTGGGATACCGGTGGCGCCCCTGGGAACCCAGGCGTACAACCCGGCATTCGATGTGACGCCCCCCGAGTTGGTGACGGCGATCGTGACCGAAGAGGGCGCCGTGTCGCCCGTGACAGCTGAGGCACTCGCTGAGCTGTGTGACAGGTCACGCCAGGTAACGATTTAGTTAATGGGATGATGTCGTTTATGAAGGGACGAGTCCTTGTCGTCGATGACGACACCGCACTGGCCGAGATGCTCGGCATTGTGTTGCGTGGTGAAGGTTTTGAGCCGTCTTTCGTAGCCGACGGCGACAAGGCGCTGGCCGCTTTCCGTGAGACCAAGCCCGATCTGGTGCTCCTGGACCTGATGCTTCCCGGCCGGGACGGTATCGAGGTGTGCCGCCTGATCAGGGCGGAGTCCGGGGTGCCGATCGTGATGCTTACCGCGAAGAGCGACACCGTCGATGTCGTGGTCGGCCTCGAGTCGGGTGCCGACGACTACATCGTGAAGCCGTTCAAGCCAAAGGAGCTGGTGGCGCGGATCAGGGCGCGGCTGCGCCGTTCCGAGGAGCCGGCGCCTGAGCAGCTGGCCATCGGTGATCTTGTGATCGATGTGGCCGGTCACTCTGTGAAGCGGGAAGGGCAGTCGATCGCGCTGACGCCGCTGGAGTTCGATCTGCTGGTGGCGCTGGCCCGCAAGCCGTGGCAGGTGTTCACGCGGGAGGTGCTCCTCGAACAGGTGTGGGGCTACCGGCATGCGGCGGACACCCGTCTGGTCAACGTCCATGTCCAGCGGCTGCGCTCCAAGGTCGAGAAGGACCCGGAGCGGCCGGAGATCGTGGTGACCGTCCGTGGTGTCGGTTACAAGGCCGGACCGAGCTGACATGACCCGGGACAGTGCCGCTTCGGCGCCCGGTGAGTCGGGGGTCCGTTCGGGGCGGCCTGTCGGCCGGAAGGTGACGGGCTCCCGTTGGGGACGTTTCTTGGAGGGCGGGCTGCTGCAGGGCGGAGTCCAGGGCAGCCCGGTCCTTCGGTTGTTCATGCGCTGGGTGCGCCGTCCGTTGCTGCCCGTGATGCGGCTGTGGCGGCGCAACATCCAGCTCAAGATCGTCGTCACGACGCTGCTGATGTCGCTGGGTGTCGTGCTGCTGCTCGGCTTCGTGGTCATCGGGCAGGTGCGCAACGGTCTGCTGGACGCCAAGGTGAAGGCCTCCCAGAGTCAGGCCACGGGTGGTTTCTCGGTGGCCAAGCAGAAGGCGGACGCGGCCGTGACGGCCAACGACGACGACGGTTCGAGTGCGGACGGCCGCCCGTCCAAGAACGTCAGCCGCTGGATGAGCGAACTCGTCGTCTCCCTTTCCAGTGGCGGCCAGGGCGCCTTCGACGTGGTGACGCTCAGCTCCACCACGGCCGGCAACGGCGGTGCCGGGCTGGGCCCGCGTTCCTCGGGTGACGTCGATCCGACACTGAGCATCCCGGATGATCTGCGCGCCCGCATCGACAGCAACACGATGGCGGCCCAGAGCTACACCAGGGTCGTCTACAAGGACGGCACGGAGTCGCAGGCCGCGCTGGTCATCGGCAAGCAGGTCCTCGACCCCAACGGAGACTCGTACCAGCTCTACTACCTCTTCCCGCTGACGCAGGAGGAGAAGTCGCTGAGCCTGGTCAAGGGGACGCTCGCGACGGCCGGTCTGTTCGTCGTGGTGCTTCTGGGGGCCATCGCCTGGCTCGTGGTGCGTCAGGTCGTCACTCCGGTGCGGATGGCGGCCGGGATCGCCGAGCGGCTCTCCGCCGGGCGCCTGCAGGAACGGATGAAGGTCACCGGCGAGGACGACATCGCGCGGCTCGGCGAGGCCTTCAACAAGATGGCGCAGAACCTTCAGCTGAAGATCCAGCAGCTGGAGGACCTGTCGCGGATGCAGCGCCGGTTCGTGTCCGACGTGTCGCACGAGCTGCGTACGCCGCTCACGACTGTCCGGATGGCGGCCGACGTCATCCACGACGCGCGCGTGGACTTCGATCCGGTGACCGCTCGGTCGGCCGAGCTGCTCGCCGATCAACTGGACCGGTTCGAGACGCTGCTCGCGGACCTGCTGGAGATCAGCCGGTTCGACGCGGGCGCGGCGGCGCTGGAGGCCGAGGCGATAGACCTCCGGGAAGTCGTACGGCGTGTCGTCAGCGGGGCCGAGCCGCTCGCCGAGCGCAAGGGCTCGCAGATACGCGTGGTCGGCGACCAGCAGCCGGTGGTCGCCGAGGCGGATGCCCGGCGGGTGGAGCGGGTGCTGCGCAACCTCGTCGTCAACGCCGTGGAGCACGGCGACGGCAAGGAAGTGGTGGTCAAGCTCGCCGTGGCGGGCGGGGCGGTCGCCATCGCGGTGCGCGACTACGGCGTAGGCCTCAAGCCCGGCGAGGCGACCCGGGTCTTCAGCCGCTTCTGGCGTGCCGACCCGGCACGCGCGCGTACCACCGGCGGCACGGGGCTCGGGCTGTCCATCGCCCTGGAAGATGCCCGGCTGCACGGCGGCTGGCTGCAGGCGTGGGGTGAGCCGGGCGGCGGTTCGCAGTTCCGGCTGACGCTGCCGCGGACCGCGGACGAGCCGCTGCGAGGGTCTCCGATACCCCTGGAGCCCATGGACTCGCGGCGTAATCGTGGACTTAATGACGCGGGGCTGCCCTCCGGCGGCGGCGACAAGCTCGCCACGGTGCCGATGCAGGCCGCGGGCGGGAAGGCGGCACCGCCGATGCAGCGGACGTCCGTGGTGCCGCGACTGGCCGGGGCGTCGCCCACGGCCGATCCGACGGCGCTGCCGGGCAACGGCGCGCGCGTGGTGCCGAGGCCCTCCGGGGCCGTGCGGCGGCCGGATGACATGCCTGCCGCAGGTGGGGAGCGGACCGTGCAGGAGCGTGGCCGGGACGGCGGCGGGCCTGACGGACTCGGACAAGGAGAGCCCGAGGAACTCGGGCAAGGGGAGGCATTTCGTGGGCGCTGACCGCGAGGGGAGCGGCCGTCTGCGTCCTGCGCGTGTGGGGGTGTACATCGGCTGCGGCGCATTGCTGCTGACCGGGTGTGCCTCGATGCCGGACAGTGGGGATCTGCGCGGGGTCGAGTCGACGCCGAGGCAGGACTCGCAGGTCCGCGTCTTCGCGCTGCCGCCGCGCGAGAACGCTCCGCCGGCGGAGATAGTGCAGGGCTTCCTGGAGGCACTGACCAGTGACGACGCGCAGTACGAGACGGCGCGCAAGTATCTGACGGCGAGCGCCCGCAAGGCGTGGGATCCGTACCGCTCCACGACCGTCCTCGCGGACGGGCCCAACCCCGAGTCGGAGCGCTCGGGCGCCAGGGAGGGCGACGACTCGTACACGCTCTCGGGCAGCAAGGTCGCCACGGTGGACGAACAGCACGCGTACGCGCCGGACGCCGGTTCGTACCGGACGACGGTGCACCTCTCGCTGCAGAAGGACACCAAGCAGTGGCGTATCGACGCGCTGCCGCAGGGCGTGGTGATGGGCAACTCCGACTTCCAGCGCAACTACGTGTCCGTCAACAAGTACTACTTCGCCTCCTATGTGCCCTCCGGGTCGGGCGGACTGCTGGGGACCGTCGCCGATCCCGTCTATGTGCGGGACAAGGTGGACCCGATGACGGAGATGGTCCGATCAGTCCTGAAGGGGCCCACACGCTGGCTGGATCCGGTGGTGACGTCGAGCTTCCCCTCCGGCACGGAGTTGAAGAAGGGCGTCGCGTCGTTGTCGCCCGACGACCGCAACAGGGTGACGGTCCCGCTGAACAAGAAGGCCGACCGGGTCGGAGAGACCCAGTGCAACAAGATGGCCACCCAACTCCTCTTCACGCTCCAGAACCTGACGCCCACGGGCGTCGACGAGGTGGAGCTGCAGCGGTCGAACGGTTCGCAGTTGTGCGTGGTCACCGAGAGCCGCGCGGAGACCGTCGCTTCGCACGGCACGGCCAAGCACCCCGAGTACGAGTACTTCATCGACGCCAAGCAGCGGCTCGTACGGCTGCCCAGCGGCAACCGTGACAAGCAGCCCGAGCCGGTACCCGGTGCGCTGGGAGTGGGCGACAAGAAGCTGCGGTCGGCCGCGGTGTCGCGGAGCGAGGACAGCGCGGCCGGTGTGTCGGCCGACGGGAGTTCGCTGTACGTCGGATCGCTGGTGTCGGGCGCCTCGCTGGGGGACGCGGTGCTGCACAGCCGGGGGGCGACGGCGGGTGACCGGCTGACGACGCCCAGTTGGGACGGACAGGGCGACCTGTGGGTGGCCGACCGTGATCCGAAGAACCCGCAGCTGCTCCTGCTGGAGAAGGGCGCGGGTACTCCGCTGGAGGTCACCGCGCCGGGCATCGACGGCCGTGTCAAGGCGGTGCGGGTGGCCGCCGATGGGGTGCGGATCGCGCTGATCGTGCAGAAGGACGGCAAGAGCTCACTGCAGATCGGGCGCATCCAGCGCGACACCAAGACCGGCGGACGGCCCCTCATCTCGATCCTCGAGCTGCGCTCCGTGGCGCCGCAGCTGGAGGAGGTCACCGCCATGTCGTGGGCCGGGGACAGCCGGCTCGTCGTCGTCGGGCGTGAGTCCGGTGGAGTGCAGCAGATGCGCTACGTCCAGGTCGACGGTTCCACTCCGGTGGGCGCCGCGCCCTCCGCGCTGACGGGGGTGAAGGAGGTCGCCGCGTCCGAGGACGAACGGCTGCCGCTGGTGGCGCACTCGGAGGAGGACGGGATCGTGCGGCTGTCGTCCGGGGAGCAATGGCAGAAGGTGGTCAGGGAAGGGAAGGCGCCGGTCTACCCGGGGTAGGCGTTTGTGGTTCCTTGGCTCGTTTCCTTGGCATGGGCGACGGCCTGCGGAGTTGCCCGCAGGGGCAGCCGATAGGCCCGTGCATTGGCAGAGTGGTGGACGTGCGGGGGTGGTGGCAGGACCTCACCGATCTGGTGCTGCCGACGGTGTGCGGTGGCTGCGGGACGCCTCGCACGGTGCTCTGTCTCGAGTGCCGTGCCGCCCTGACGGGGCCACACCGTGTCGGGTGTGGCAGCCTCTCGCTGATGCGGCGAGATCCAAGGTGAGGAGGGCCTTGACCCAGGTCGGTGATGCGGGTGGTGCTGCAGCGGACCTTGTACAGGAGACGCCAGGACCTGGCGGTGTCCATGGTCTGTTCGCCGACTGCGTGGATCCCGGACGGGGTAGACAAGCACAACGAAACTCCTGGCAGAGAAGGCCGATCTTGATCGACAACCTGTCTGCCAGAAGCCTCGCTGTGCTTGTCAGCCCAACCAGCTTTCATCCTTCGGAGAGGCAAAGCCTCACTCTTACCTGCGTGCGACTCTGGGAGCGCATGTCACCCGCAGTGACTGTTGTTCTCGCCGGCGCCGATGCCTTGCAAGCTGCCGTACCAGTCGACGCACTGACCAGCCGAGTTTGTGGTGTATACGGGGCCAGCGTATGAGTGGTAGTTACCATCGTCCGTGTCCCAGACGCCACCGGTGACCCGGATCGTTGCCCTCATCGGTTCCGTGTAGTCCGTGTGGAACTTGATGGTCACGGCACAGTTCTTGCTGCCGTTGTAGGCCAGGTAGACCGTTGCGTTTTCCGATCCGCCCAAAAACGAGATGTCTTTGTGATCGATCACTGAGTATCCGGATCCGCAAGCGCCGTTGTACGGGACGACGCCGTCCGCGGCGCTGGCGGGTGTTGCAAGGGTCAAGAAGGCTGCGGTCAGCGTCGTTGCGGATGCCGCGACAGCCAGGGTCTTCTGCTTCTTGTTCATGGCGTGATCTTAAAAGGTAATCGAACACATGTCCACGGAGTTTGCGTCCGAATGAATGTGGACTCAGGTTATCCACAGGGTGGGTGGCGGGTGCCCCGCGCTTGGCACAGTGGTGGACATGCGGGGGTGGTGGCAGGACCTCACCGATCTTGTGCTGCCGGCCGAGTGCGGAGGCTGTGGAAGGCCTCGCACGGTGCTCTGTGCGGAGTGCCGTGCCGCCCTGAGTGGGGCCGCACCGCGCCGGGTGCGGCCGGATCCGGAGCCGCCCGGGCTGCCGGTGGTGCACGCGGCGGCCCCATACGAGGACGAGGTGCGCGCGACGCTCCTCGCTCACAAGGAACGGGGGGTGCTGACACTTGCGACTCCCTTGGGGGCGGCCCTGGCGGGGGCTGTGCGGGCAGGGCTGGGGCAGACGTGCCCGGCTGCCCCGGGCTGGCCGCCCATGGTCTGGGACGGGCGCCTGAGGGGTGGGAACGGGCAACTGCGGCCCGGCGGCGGTTACGGCACCGGGCTGCCTTCCGGCCCAGGACCTGTGCTGCTTGTTCCCTTGCCGTCCTCGCGGTGGGCGGTGCGGGCGCGGGGCCATGACCCGGTGCGGCGGATCGCGCTCGCGGCGGCGGGGGAACTGCGGCGTACGGGGATGCCGGCCCGGGTGCTGGCCGTGCTGCGGCAGCGGCGTGCCGTGGCCGACCAGGCGGGGCTCAACTCCCGGCAGCGACTGGACAATCTCGCGGGCGCCCTGGAGGTGGCCGCCGGAGGTGCTCGGCTGTTGGCGGTCGGCGCTCGGGTCGTACTCGTGGACGACCTGATGACGACGGGCGCCTCCATGGCGGAGGCGGCCCGTGCCATACGGGCGGCGGTGGCGGGCGTCGATCCAAGCCTGGACACTGAGGCATGCCCGGATA
Source organism: Streptomyces sp. NPDC007095 (assembly GCF_040634475.1). Taxonomy (NCBI): domain Bacteria; kingdom Bacillati; phylum Actinomycetota; class Actinomycetes; order Kitasatosporales; family Streptomycetaceae; genus Streptomyces; species Streptomyces sp. NPDC007095. The sequence continues at coordinate 87,504 of NZ_JBEYFS010000010.1, read as the reverse complement.
CCGATGCATGCATCGCGGAAGCGGGGGAAGCAACGGGGGAACGGATGACCGAGGCAACGACAGCGGGTACGGACCGGGCACAAGCAGCCCAGGGAATGGCGGGTATGAGCGGAGTCGGCGACATGATCTGCGCGGCCGTGGTCGCGGCGTCGCCAGACTCTTTCGAAAAAAACCGGAACTGACCGAGAACTTCCATCGTTGCAGGTAATGACCAGGTCAATTCACCTGAACGGAGGTACGTCGCAGTAGAGGGTGACGACATCAGTCCGGGCGAGATATGTTCGGTTGTGAGGCAATGGCGCAGGCCGTGCCTCGACCATCCGAATGCCGTGCTGCGGGTTTCTGAATCACCCGTAGCGGTGGGGTGTGGATCTTGCCCATGGGGGAGGAGGAGGTGAAAGTCACCAAGTCCGAGGTTCCGGCACTCACCGGGGCCTGGTGCAAAAGGGAGACGCTCCGCCAGTGCAGCGGAGCAATCCGGGAACGGAGTTCTGCGTGGACATCGTCGTCAAGGGCCGCAAGACCGAGGTGCCCGAGCGGTTCCGCAAGCACGTGGCCGAGAAGCTGAAGCTGGAGAAGATCCAGAAGCTCGATGGCAAGGTGATCAGCCTCGACGTGGAGGTGTCCAAGGAGCCCAACCCCCGGCAGGCCGACCGTTGCGACCGAGTGGAGATCACGCTCCACTCCCGCGGTCCGGTGATCCGGGCGGAGGCGGCGGCAAGTGACCCGTACGCGGCACTCGACCTGGCGGCGGACAAACTCGAAGCCCGCCTGCGCAAGCAGCACGACAAGCGCTACACCCGCCGTGGCAACGGCCGGATCTCGGCCGCCGAGGTCGCCGACCACGTCCCCGGCGCGGCGACGCTCAACGGGAACGGTGCCGTCGTCCACGAGGACGACATGGACAGCGTGCCGACAAAGAAGATCGGCTCCCTCGAGGTCATGGGCGAAGGCCCCCTCATCGTTCGCGAGAAGACCCACGTGGCCGCCCCGATGACGCTCGACCAGGCGCTCTACGAGATGGAGCTGGTCGGGCACGACTTCTATCTCTTCGTCGACTCCGAGACGAAGGAACCGAGTGTCGTCTACCGGCGGCACGCGTACGACTACGGCGTCATCCACCTCAGCACGGACCCCATGGTCACCCAGGCCGGATCGGACGCGCCGGGCGGTGCGCTCGGCGGCTGACCCGCCCCGATGACGGCTGAGCCGGTGCCCCTGGAGCGCGCGTGCGCCCCCAGGGGCACCGGTGTGCGACCACTTCGCGACCCGCTCTGTCACCCCACTGTCGTCCGGGCATGGAATCATGGCCGAACCGGCCCCAACCGGTGGGTCGTTGCCTCGGATTGGCGATGGCACAGGAACGCAGGCCACGGCCTTCAGGGGGAGGAACGATGCCGGACAGCTTCGGACCGATGCGTGACGGGGATGCCGACGGCGGCGTCGTCGGCATGGGCCCGGACGCGGGCTCTCCACGCAAGGAGCCCATTCGGGTCCTCGTCGTGGACGACCATGCCCTCTTCCGCCGCGGCCTGGAGATCGTGCTCGCGGCCGAGGAGGACATCCAGGTCGTCGGCGAGGCGGGTGACGGGGCGGAGGCGGTCGACAAGGCGGCCGACCTGCTTCCCGACATCGTGCTGATGGACGTACGTATGCCGAAGCGGGGCGGCATCGAGGCGTGCACCTCCATCAAGGAGGTGGCTCCGAGCGCGAAGATCATCATGCTGACGATCAGCGACGAGGAAGCCGATCTCTACGACGCGATCAAGGCGGGCGCTACCGGTTATCTCCTCAAGGAGATCTCCACGGACGAGGTGGCCACGGCCATTCGCGCGGTGGCGGACGGGCAGTCGCAGATCAGCCCGTCGATGGCGTCGAAACTTCTCACCGAGTTCAAGTCGATGATTCAGCGGACGGACGAGCGCCGGCTCGTGCCCGCGCCGCGGCTCACGGATCGCGAGCTGGAGGTTCTCAAGCTCGTCGCGACCGGGATGAACAACCGGGACATCGCCAAGGAGTTGTTCATCTCCGAGAACACCGTGAAGAACCATGTGCGCAACATCCTGGAGAAGCTGCAGCTGCACTCCAGGATGGAGGCGGTGGTCTACGCGATGCGGGAGAAGATCCTCGAGATCCGGTGAGCCTGCGTGAGGCAGGTCAGGTCGGCCAGTGCAGGATGGCCGGCCAGGTCAGGCCAGTGCGCGGGTGAGTTCCTTCGCGAGGGGCTCGCGGAGGTCCGGGGCGTCGACCCGTTCCACGCGTACGTTTGTGCAGTCCACCCAGCTCGCTGCCTCCAGGAGGGCCTGGGCCACGGCAGGGACCGCCTTGGCGCCGTCCAGCGTGACCTGTCTCGCGACCAGGGTGCGGCCCTCGCGGGCGGGGTCCACGCGGCCGACGAGCCGGCCTCCGGCGAGGACCGGCATCGCGAAGTAGCCGTACACCCGCTTCGGCTTGGGCGTGTACGCCTCCAGACGGTGGGTGAAGCCGAAGATCCGTTCCGTGCGGGCCCGCTCCCAGATGAGTGAGTCGAACGGGGACAGCAGCGTCGTACGGTGGCGGCCGCGCGGCGGAGTCTCCAGGGCCGCCGGGTCCGCCCACGCGGGCTTGCCCCAGCCCTCCACCGTCACCGGGACCAGGCCCGAGTCCGCGATCACCGCGTCGACCTGATCGCCCTTGAGGCGGTGATAGTCGGCGATGTCCGCGCGCGTGCCGACGCCCAGGGACTTGCCGGCCAGGCCGACCAGGCGGCGCAGGCACTCCGTGTCATCCAGCTCGTCATGGAGCAGGGACTCGGGGACGGCGCGCTCGGCGAGGTCGTACACCCGCTTCCAGCCGCGGCGCTCCGTGCACACCACCTCGCCGTACATCAGCGCGCGCTCTACGGCCACCTTGGTGCCCGACCAGTCCCACCACTCGCTGGTCTTCTTCGCGCCGCCCAACTCCGTGGCCGTGAGGGGACCTTCGGCGCGGAGCTGCTTGATGACCTGGTCGTAGGTGCCGTCCGGCAGATCGTGGTTCCAGTGCGGGCGGGAGCGGTAGGCGCGGCGGCGGAAGGCGAAATGGGGCCATTCCTCTACCGGGAGGATGCAGGCGGCGTGGGACCAGTACTCGAAGGCGTGGGTGTCGGTCCAGTAGGCCTGGTCCACGGCTTTGCGGCCTACCGCGCCCAGGCGGGCGTACGGGATGAGTTCGTGGGAGCGGGCCAGGACGGAGATCGTGTCGAGCTGGACCGCGCCGAGGTGTCGCAGGATTCCGCGGACGCCGGCCTTGCGGTCGGGGGCGCCCAGGAAGCCCTGGGCCCGTAGGGCGATGCGGCGGGCTTCTTCGGCGGAGAGGTCGGTGGTGGGACGCGGGAGGCTCGTCATGTTCCACACGGTAGGCGGTGCCACTGACAGTGGACTCGCCCCCGCCGCCCCTACCCGTCCCATCCCAGGGGCTCCGCCCCAGCCCCCGCCGGGGCTCCGCCCCCGGATCCCTGGCGGGCTGTGCCTCTGCACCCGGCCAGGGGCTGCGTCCCGGGATCCCTGGCGGGCTGTGCCTCTGCACCCGGCCAGGGGCTGCGTCCCGGGATCCCTGGCGGGTTGCGCCTCTGCACCCGGCCAGGGGCTCCGCCCCCGCACTTCCGGCGGGGCTGCCACTCCTGCACCTTGGCGGGCTGTGCCCTCCGGCCCTCTGTGGGGCCACACCCCTGCACCCCATCTGGTCTGTGCCCTTCGACCCCTGTGGGGCTTCGCCCCTGTACCCCCGGCGGGGCCGCGCCCCTGGATCTCCGGGGTGAGGTTTCGTCTCCGGGCTCCGCCGGGGGGCTGTGCTTCCCGGACTGCGCCGGGGCTGCTGTCCCAAATCACCACGGGGCTTCGCCCACCCCGACAGGGCTTCGCCCACCCCGACAGGGGCTTCGCCCACCCCGACAGGGCTGCGGGGCGGGGCCCGCCAAGGACGCGCCCCGGGTCCCCGAGGGGCTGCGCCCCTGCACTCTCCAGGGGCTGTCGTCTCGAACCCGCTTCGGGCTGATGGGGTCTGGAGCTGGCCTTGGACGGTGAGTGGGGTGGAGGGGTGCTTTACGGGGTGGGGGGAGGGGCCGGCAAGTACGGGGCCGTTGATGGCAGGCCCAGGTCTGAGGGGAGTAGGGAACCGATCCAGCAGTCGCGGCGTACGCCTTTGTTGTTGAGGGCGGAGCGGAGGGTGCCTTCCAGGGTGAAGCCGGCGCGTTCGGCGACCGCGCGGGAGCCCTTGTTGCCGACCTCGGCGCGCCATTCCAGACGGTCGACGGCGAGGCTCGTGAAGGCCCAGCGGGCGGCGGTGAGGGTGGCCTCGGTGATGTAGCCGTTGCCGCGGTGCTCCTTGGCCGCCCAGAAGCCGACCTCGCCGACGCCCAGGGAACGCATGCTGATGGAGAGCATGCCCGCCAAGTCCCCCGACAGGAGGAAGGCACCGAAGGTGAACATGGAGCCGTCCGCCCAGCCCTCCGGCACCATCTGGTCCGTGAAGCCCGTCGCATGCTCGCGGAGATAGGGCGAGGGGATCGTGGTCCAGCGCTGGATGTCGGCGTCCTGGACGGCTTCGTACACCGCGTCGGTGTCGTGCGAGTCCACGGCGCGCAGGAGCAGCCGGCCGGTGGTGAGCGTGACGGGGTCCATCGGCCGATTCTGCTAGGGCCGCCGAAAAGGCGCCATTCCTTTGCGGCGAGTGACGGTTCGGTTACTTTTCGCAGCACGGGCACGGCACCTTCCGCAACCCCTGTCCGTTGTCCTAGTGGCTGTCACTGGCAGACCTCCCGGCGTGGTGGGGTCCTCGCTTACGATGGCCGTTGCTCAAGCTGTGATTTGAATCTGACATTGAACCCGACCGTCCCAGGCCCGACCGGCAAGGAGACAAACCCCCGTGTCCGTCCTCTCGAAGATCATGCGTGCAGGCGAAGGCAAGATCCTGCGCAAGCTGCACCGCATCGCGGACCAGGTCAACTCCATCGAAGAGGACTTCGTCGACCTCTCCGACGCCGAGCTGCGCGCCCTCACTGATGAGTACAAGCAGCGGTATGCGGATGGGGAGAGCCTGGACGACCTGCTCCCCGAGGCCTTCGCCACCGTGCGCGAGGCCGCCAAGCGCGTCCTCGGTCAGCGTCACTACGACGTGCAGATGATGGGTGGCGCCGCGCTCCACCTCGGCTACGTCGCGGAGATGAAGACCGGCGAGGGCAAGACCCTCGTCGGCACGCTGCCCGCGTATCTGAACGCCCTCTCCGGAGACGGCGTTCACCTGATCACGGTCAACGACTACCTGGCCGAGCGCGACTCCGAGATGATGGGTCGCGTCCACAAGTTCCTGGGTCTGAGCGTCGGCTGCATCCTCGCCAACATGACGCCGGCCCAGCGCCGCGAGCAGTACGCGTGCGACATCACGTACGGCACGAACAACGAGTTCGGCTTCGACTACCTGCGCGACAACATGGCCTGGTCGCAGGACGAACTCGTCCAGCGGGGCCACAACTTCGCGATCGTCGACGAGGTCGACTCCATCCTCGTCGACGAGGCCCGTACGCCGCTCATCATCTCCGGCCCGGCCGACCAGGCCACCAAGTGGTACGGCGACTTCGCCAAGCTGGTCACCCGGCTGAAGAAGGGTGAGGCCGGCAACCCCCTCAAGGGCCTCGAGGAGACCGGGGACTACGAGGTCGACGAGAAGAAGCGCACCGTCGCCATCCACGAGCCCGGCGTCTCCAAGGTCGAGGACTGGCTGGGCATCGACAACCTGTACGAGTCGGTGAACACGCCGCTGGTGGGCTACCTGAACAACGCCATCAAGGCCAAGGAGCTCTTCAAGAAGGACAAGGACTACGTCGTCATCGACGGCGAAGTCATGATCGTCGACGAGCACACCGGCCGTATCCTCGCCGGCCGCCGCTACAACGAGGGCATGCACCAGGCGATCGAGGCGAAGGAAGGGGTGGACATCAAGGACGAGAACCAGACGCTCGCCACGATCACCCTGCAGAACTTCTTCCGCCTCTACGGCAAGCTCTCCGGCATGACCGGTACGGCGATGACCGAGGCCGCCGAGTTCCACCAGATCTACAAGCTCGGCGTCGTCCCGATCCCGACCAACAAGCCGATGGTCCGCAAGGACCAGTCGGACCTGATCTACCGCACCGAGGTCGCCAAGTTCGACGCGGTGGTCGACGACATCGCCGAGAAGCACGAGAAGGGCCAGCCGATCCTCGTCGGCACGACGTCGGTCGAGAAGTCCGAGTACCTTTCGCAGCAGCTCTCGAAGCGGGGCATCCAGCACGAGGTGCTGAACGCGAAGCAGCACGACCGTGAGGCCCCGATCATCGCCCAGGCCGGCCGCCGGGGCGCCGTGACCGTCGCCACGAACATGGCCGGCCGAGGCACGGACATCAAGCTCGGCGGCAACCCGGACGACCTCGCCGAGGCGGAGCTGCGTCAGCGTGGCCTCGACCCCGAGGAGCACATCGAGGAGTGGGCCGCAGCCCTCCCCGCCGCCCTGGAGAAGGCCGAGCAGGCCGTCAAGGCGGAGTTCGAAGAGGTCAAGGAGCTCGGCGGCCTCTACGTGCTGGGCACCGAGCGCCACGAGTCGCGTCGTATCGACAACCAGCTGCGCGGTCGTTCCGGCCGTCAGGGCGACCCGGGCGAGTCCCGCTTCTACCTGTCGCTCGGTGACGACCTGATGCGGCTGTTCAAGGCCCAGATGGTCGAGCGCGTGATGTCGATGGCCAACGTGCCGGACGACGTGCCGATCGAGAACAAGATGGTCACGCGCGCGATCGCCTCCGCCCAGTCGCAGGTCGAGCAGCAGAACTTCGAGACGCGCAAGAACGTTCTGAAGTACGACGAGGTGCTCAACCGGCAGCGCGAGGTCATCTACGGCGAGCGCCGCCGCGTCCTGGAGGGCGAGGACCTCCAGGAGCAGATCCTGCACTTCATGGACGACACGATCGACGCCTACATCGCGGCCGAGACCGCCGAGGGCTTCGCCGAGGAGTGGGACCTGGACCGGCTGTGGGGCGCCTTCAAGCAGCTCTACCCGGTGAAGGTCACCGTCGACGAGCTGGAGGAGGCGGCCGGTGACCGTGCCGGTCTGACCGCCGAGTTCATCTCCGAGTCCATCAAGGACGACATCCACGAGCAGTACGCGGCCCGTGAGGAGCAGCTCGGCTCCGAGATCATGCGGGAGCTGGAGCGGCGGGTCGTCCTGTCGGTCCTCGACCGCAAGTGGCGCGAGCACCTCTACGAGATGGACTACCTCCAGGAGGGCATCGGCCTGCGCGCCATGGCGCAGAAGGACCCGCTGGTCGAGTACCAGCGCGAGGGCTTCGACATGTTCTCCGCCATGATGGACGGCATCAAGGAGGAGTCCGTCGGCTATCTGTTCAACCTGGAGGTCCAGGTCGAGCAGCAGGTCGAGGAGGTCCCGGTCGAGGACGCCGCGCCGTCGCTGGAGAAGAGGGAGGACGTCGTGCCCGCGGGTGCGCGTCCCGAGATCCGCGCCAAGGGGCTCGACGCCCCGCAGCGTCCCGACCGGCTGCACTTCTCCGCGCCGACCGTGGACGGTGAGGGCGGCATCGTCGAGGGCGACTTCGCCAGCGACGACGACGAGCCCGTGCGTTCCGAGGCGGACGGCCTCACGCGCGCGGAGCGCCGCAAGCAGCAGAAGAGCAACGGGCGACGCCGCAAGAAGTGACCGATCGGCTCGCGAGAGCTGACGAGAGCTGAGCGGTGGTGAAGGGCCGGGCACCTGTGGGTGTCCGGCCCTTTGCGTTGCTATCAGTGCGGGTTCAGGGGCCCGCGGGACTTGCCAGTGGGGTGTTGCGGAACCCAGGGGCTGCTCAGTCGTCGTCCGGGCGGGGCATGCGGGGGCCGCCCAGTTCCACCGCAGTGCAGCGCCAGCGGAGGTCGGGGCCCTGTTCCAGGCGGAAGGCCATCGCGCGGAGCCGGTCGCCCGCGCCGATGCGGGCGAAGGCCTCGATCGCGCCGGGGCGTGGCACGTAGTAGCCGATGTCGCGGACGACCGGGCGGGTGCCGCGGGTGCGCAGGGGGCCGCGTTCGGCGAGCCAGGCCAGCTCGTCGTAGGCCCGGCCCGCGGTGTGGCGCAGCATGCAGTGGACGGGGCGTTGGCCGCTGAGCACGGCGAGGAGGCGGTCGGCGAAGAGGTCGGTGGGGCGGGGCTGCGGCGGCGGTGAGGACGGCGGCGACGGCCGTGGGTGGTCGGCCTGTGGGGGCAGGAGGAGGGCAGCAGGAGCAGCGTCACAACGAGTGCGACCGCGACGCCGGCCAGCCGCGCCGCGCCGGACCAGCCATGGGCATCGGCCAGGGTCCATACCCCGAGCGCCCCGACAGTCCCCCCGGTGACCAGGAGCGTGGTGGCCAGGCCGCGTTGCCCGGACCGCCCGAAGAGAGCCCCCGCGAGTGCGGACACGGCGGCGACGGTCACCAGAGTGCTGCCTACCACCGGCAGCGCGAACTCGCTGCGGGCCAGGGCCGCGGCCAGGACGGCCCAGCCGACCGTCGCGACTCCCGAGACGATGCGCCGGGACGCAGGGCTCCACCGCCACGCACGTACATTCAGCTCGTCGGCGACCTCATCAGTGACGTCGTGCACCACGGGCGCCGCGGGGGCGTCCTCCAGCCGCACGAGCCGCAGGACGGCGCCGTCCGGAATCCCCGCCGATTCCAGCGTGCTGTCGTGCGCGAGCGCCGAACCCTCCGTGGTGACGAGGTGCCGCGACTCCGGCCGGGCCGATGCCCGATCGTCCAGCAGCCGCATCACTTCGGGCAAGAGCAGCCCGACTGGTTCCTGAGAGGGCAGGACGAGGTCGATCCGCCTCCGCTCGCCGATCAGAGTGACCCGGCTCAAAGCAGTCCGGTTCGGCGTCGTACGGCTCAGGGACCCCGCAGATATCACGCGTTCGAACCTATCATCGAGTCATCGGGTGGAAGACGCCGAAGGCGCCGCGGAAGGCGAGAAAGAGGGCGCGGAGGGGCCGTACGGGCTTTTCCCCACGACCCGGTGCGAAACGAACGACCAGCCCACACACCCGGCACACAGCACCGCCGCGACCACGATCCCGGCGAACACCTTCCCCAACCGCTCGTCGACCGACCGCCGCTGTCGCTGCGTCCCGAACAGGACGGCATCCCGCAGCCGCCGGCGCCGAACCGACACCGACTCCAGCAATTGGCTGTCGTAGTCCTGGGCTGCCACAGGTATCCGTCGTCCGTTTCAGTTCTCAGGTGGGGAACTCGCCGAGCCAGCCGTGCTGGAGGAGGTGCTTGGGCAGATAGTCGGACTCGACCTCGATGGGGATGCCCCCGTCGTAGGCCAGACATGCGATGGCCAGCGGACCCAGGGCGATGCTGCCGTCGATGTCCGCCGTCCGCTCCTCGCTCAAGGTCCAGTAGGCACGGTGCAGCTTCAGTGCCTCGACAAGGGCCGGGCTGAAGCCCTCTTCGTCCTTGCGTACGAAGTGGTAGAAGAGGTTGATCGGCGGATAGAGCACACCCTGCAGCAGATCCCGGGGGGCAACCTGCGCCACCGCGGGATCCGACGCCTGGAACGCGGCGGTGAGCTTCTCCACCAGCCCCGATCGCCGCAGCCAGTACGTCTGCAGGGTGTCCACCCAGTGGTAGATGTACTCGTCGTACTGCCCCTCCGGCGCACGCAGGCGCTCCAGCGGGATCTCGCACAGTTGCGTCATGCGGTCCTGTTCGCGGCAGATGACAGCCAGCCAGAACGCCTGCAGCCAGGTGCCCGCATCAGCAGTAGAGAGGGGGCCGACGGCCCGCAAGCTGCGTACCTCGCGGTCGATACGGCACTCGACGGTGCCCTCGCTCACGCCGGTCACAGCAAACAGCGCAGAACCCAGTTGCATCGCCGTGACCGTGGCTTCCCACGTCTCCACCGCGGCTGCCCGAGGGTCGATGACACAGTGGGCACGCAGGTTCAGGATTGACGTGTTGAAGGCCGAGTCGATGGTGGATGTGGACTCCTCGAGCCGGTCGACCTTCCTGCTGAGGTGCTTGTTGAGCCGTTCCGCGAACTGTTCGGCCTCAGGCCCTGTCGGCAGCTCATGCCGGTCGATGCGTGCTGTCACGGAAGGGTCCCCTTGCTGATGTCGAACTGGCGATATTTGAATCCGGTGTATGTCCCCGCGTTCTTTTCGCCCTTTACGACAACATATTCTAGCTTCCCGTCGTTGAGCGCTTTGTCGAGGGTTTCCGCCAAATCGAACTCGCCGCGTTTCTCCATGGCGTCGATGATGTCGAAGAAGTACTCCCTGCTCCCCTGGGATACTTGGCGACCGTTCGGCAGGGTACGTCTGCCCAGCTCGGTAGTGGGGCTGCTCTTGGCCTCGATGACGACGGCACGGCCGTCCTCATGAGTCCAGACCTGGTCGAACTGGTCGTTTCCGCTCTTCGGGCCGAGGAGGGTCTCTTTCGTGAAGTCCGGGTGGTTCTCGGCGATGTAGTGATACTCGGCCGCCGCCTCGCCGAAGTCTTCGGCCTTTTCCCCCATAAGGGTGTGGGATTCCTTGTACGCACCACGGGCCTCACCCCACTGTGCGGCCGAATCGATGGTTCCGTGAAGCTCGTGCGCCTTGCCCGTCTCCGCCTTCCAGTCCGAGACGAGGTTGTCCCACTTGATAGCGAAGTGGCGGATCCGCGCAGCCTCCTCCAAGACCCGACGCCGTGCCGTACTCGTGACGGTGTCGGACTTCACGGAGATGTAATCGTCGTCAAGGAAATGCGGCTTGGGCGGCTCCGGTGCGTCCTTGGCACGGGTCAACGGTGCGTCGTCGGACAGCCGAGTGAGCTGCGGCGGGGTGTGCCCGCTCTCGTCGTAGCGCTCCAGGAGCTTTCGGGTGCCGTCTTTGCGGTAGTAGTGCTCGAAGTAACCGGGCTCGTGGTTGGCCCGGTAGACCTGGATCTCCTCGATCTGCTCCAGCGTGAGCGATCCGCGATGTCCGTAAGGATTGCTTCCCTCACGGATGAAACTGGGGCGTTCGACCTCAGTACGCTGACCAGGGATGTCACTGTCCGGCCTGTCCGCGCCGTCTCCGAGCGCGTCGTCGCCTGCCCGGCCGAGGTCGTCCGGGCCGCCGCCTCCGTGGCTGCCGGACCCCGTGCCGGCATGGCCGTTGCCGACCGGCCCGGCACCGGGCCTTGGGGTCTCGGGGCCGACGGGGTGCGAGGCTCCGGCCCTGCCGGATGCTTCCCCGACGTGAGTCGTGGCTCCGGGAGTGCGTGAGGTGGCGCCGACTCCGGCGGGTTCCCGCTGCTGTGCGGGTGTCTCCTCCGGCGTGGACCGTGCGTCCGCGGACGCTTCCTGGCGCGGCGTGTCCCCGACGACGTTGCCGTGCTTGTCGACAGGGATGAACTTGCCGTCCTCGATGACGACTTTGGAGCCGTCGCCGAGTTCGATGACGGTGTGGATGCGCTGGGAGTCCGCCGAGGCGCCGATGCCGGTTGAGATCCTGGACGTGAGGTCGGAGAGCTTGGGCAGTGTGCTGATGGCTTTGCCGGTCGCTTTGAGGCCGACGGCGACCGGGTCGATGTACTCGCCGACCTTGGCGGCGATCCCGGCGCCCTTGGCAACCGCGCCGACTTCCCCGCCCTTGGCCGCGACGGCCAGGGGGCCGGCGCCGAGGGTGAGGCCGTTGAAGACGACCGTTGCCGCGGCGCGGGCGGGGTTCTCGCTCCACATGTCCCAGGCGACCATGGACTTGGCGAAGTCCTTGGCGGCCTTCTTCTGCCGGACCTCCGTGGCGCTCTCCTTGTCCGGGCCGATCGCCCAGTCCATGAGCGCGTCGTACGGCTTGGCGGTGTACTGGCCGATACCGCTGACGACGTCCCCGAGATGACCCCAGGCGTCACCGGCCGCGTCCGAGCCGTTCCAGCCGACCAGGGTGCCCAGTCCCTTGATGCCGCCCCAGATGTTGTCGATGACGAGGCCGTCCCAGAAGAAGCTCTTGGCCCAGTAGCCGACCTCCCACGCGTGGTGGGACTCGCTTTCCGGGACCCCCCAGGGCGTCTTCTCGGCGTGCTTGAGGACGTCGAGGTCGTAGCCGTACATCACCGTCTTCTTGTCGACGGTGTGGTGGCCGTCGTCGACCACGAACTCCGGCCCGCCGACGAGGGATGAGATCTTGGTGGCGGCCCGGCGCTCAGCCTCCCGGAAGGCGCTCTCCGCGGTGGCGATGCCGTCCATGAGCTCCTGGTGACGGTGGATCTTGTCCCCGTCGTACGTCCAGTCGTCGTCGCCCTCGACGCTGTCGACGAACGCGAAGGCGTCCGTCTTGAGCTGGGCGAGCCTCTTGGCGAGCGGACGGGCCTCGACGGAGTACGTGTCCAGCGCGTCCGCGACCGTGTCCAGCTTGGTGGCGAAGACATCCGCCTTGTCCATCACCGGCTGTGTGGTCGCGAAAAGGTCGTCGGCCTCCGGAGCGGTGTAGAAGGCCTCCAGCATCTGGAAGCGGGAGTGCACGTCCATCCCGCCGTTGCGGATCCCGATGGCGTCGCCGCGCAGCCCGGAGGTGTCCTTGTCCAACTGGTCGAAGTCGCCGGTGAACTGGGGTATGCCCGACGGGTCGATCACTTGGCGCCGCCGTCCTTGCCCGTGCCGCCCCGACCCGGCAGATCGATCTTCGGTGCGCCGAGCGCCTTGTGCTCGGCCTGGGCGGCCATTTCGAGATCTCCGGCCATGTAGTACGCGGTCGCCTCCCGCGCCCCGTTCACCGACTTCGCCGCCCGCGCGCCGAGGAACAGCACGTCACCCGCGGTCTTCTCGACGAAGATGGCCAGCGCCGCGCCGATCGCGCCGGTTGGTGCGGCCCCGCAGTACGGTCCGCTGACCGTGCCGGCCGAGGTGGCCGCGCTCTCCATGTCCGTCCCGTACGCCTTGACGTCCTTGGCCACGTCGTCCATCGCGTCCGCGACCAGCGAGGTCACGAACTCGACGCCGGACGACGAGATGTCCCACCCCGACATGCCAAACCCCCGTGGAAACGTTCCTGCTTACTGCGGGCCCCGGCCTCGGTCAGCCGATGTTGTCGACGGCGGCGCGAGCCTTGGCCATGGTCGACTGCGCGGTGCCGTCGTTCTGCTCCAGCGTGGTGCGCACAAGGCGGATGATGTCGCGGACCTCGTTCGCGGCGCGGTTCCAGCGCTGCTCCTTGCCGTGGTACTCGTCGGCGACGCCGTCGGCCGTGAAGTCGGCCATCGCGGCCTGCACCGCGCGGTCGCGATCGCCGAGGACGCGCTCCAGCTGGCCGATGATGCCCTGCAGGCTGCCCTGCACCTCGGTGGAGGCGCCGGTGTCGTACGAGCGACGATCCAGATTCTGACCCATGATCAAGCTCCCCCTCGATGACGACTATCGGGCGCCGAAACGGGCGGCGTCGAAGTTGGACTGGCCCATGTTCTGGTGGGCGTTGTCCTCCTGCTCCAGGTCACCGGAGCCGAACGCGGTGTCCATCCCGCCCTGGCCGCCCAGGATCGCGCCCAGCGACCCGTTCAGCGCGTTCGTGATGTCGTCCGTGTGCGCCTTGAACGAGTCGAACGCGGCTTTGCCCGCCCCGTTGAACTTCCCCTCCAACGGCTCCGCCGCCTGCACCAGCCAGCGGATGAGCGTGCCCAGGTCCTCGGTTGAGCCGAGCGTGCTCTTGCCGAGATCCGCCAGGGTCGACGACCCCATGTCGAACTTCATCCACTCGCCCCCGTAAGTGTGTTGTGTACCGCAGTCGTTCGACCGCCCCGACGTACCCGCGCGTCATGCACGCCTCACGGCCGTCGAACATCCTCTCGCATCACGCGTTGCAGACGCAACGCAATAGGGTGCGAAGTGACGCGATCCATTCCATGGCACGGGGGCTGACGGCGGGTCGGCTGCCCGGGACCCGGAAGTCCCGGCCAACGACCCAGCCGATCAACGGTGTTCGGGAAGGCGAGGACGAGGGCCGGACAGAGACCTGATCGTGAAATCCGGGGGGACTGTGCGGCCGTCACTCGGGGATGACGGAGTCACCCGATGGCGTAAGCGCGGTACACGGTCTCCACCGAGCGATCGCCATCGGAGTCGGTCACCTCGGAGCGCAGGGCGATGGCGCCGGAGGCCGGATTGTGCACCGACACCTTCCAGGAGGAGCCGGAGCGGGCGACGGCGGCGGCCTTCCAGGTCTTGCCTCCGTCGGCGGACGTCCAGACCCGTACGGTCTTGACCGCCACCTTGGTGAACTTCACGTCCGGGTCCTGGGAGCCGCGCCCGGCGCTGACGGTGACCGTCGTGGTGCTGTTGGCCGCCGCCTGGTTGCGGTTGTTCAGGCCGGCGGGCAGGAACCGCGTCAGGAAGACGGGCGCGACCGCCGACTTGGCCGGGTCGGCCTTGAACCGCCAGTCGAGGGTGACGCGCGGGGACAGCATGCCGGACGGGAAGGTGATGCCCGGGCGGTAGCGGTGGGCGTCCACGGTCAACCGGTACCAGCCGGCCGCGTGGATACGGGCGGAGAAGGCGGGGTCGGAGCGCCAGTTGGTCAGGGTCTGCTTCTTGACGGTGGTGCTGCCCTTGTACAGGGCCACCGACTCTTTCGTCGGGTCGGCCCAGCCCACGTCGGGGTCGCCGATCAGGGATCCCGGATAGAACTGGACGGACTTCTGCCGGACCATGGGCAGGGAGCGGAGCGGACTCCACGCGGCGCGGCCGAAGGACTGGGTGACACGCTGCCCCGCCTTCAGTGTCCTGGCCGCCGGGAAACCGCCGCCGACGTCGTCGCCGTTGTCGGCGAAGATGTCGGAGCGCGGCTGCCAGCGCCCGGGAGTCACATGGGCGGTGGCGCTGTACGGCGCGTTGGCGTCGTGGACGTCGGCGTACAGGTCGGTCGTGCAGTCCGAGACCTTCGGCAGGGCCTGGAGCGCGGTGTCGTTCCGACGGGCCATCTGCGTCCCGCTGCGCACCGAGAAGCGCATCGCCGCCAGCCCCGAGCGCTTGAACGACCCGCCCGGCTGTGCCGGGATCCCGGTGGTCTTCTTCACCGCGACGTAGGTGTCGTTCCCCGTCCACTGCGCCAGGTATCCGAACTGCAGCAGCTTGGAGGAGTTGGGAATGGCGTAGAGGGACCCCGCGGTGTTCCAGCCCGCCACGCTGAAGGCGGAGGGCATGTTGCCGACGGTGGCGGCGCACACCTGTCCGCTGATCCGCGGCGGCCCGGTCACGTCGGCGGGGGTGTCGAGCGACGCCTTCACCGCTTTGCCCTTGCGGGCGTCGAGCGTCACCGAGGCCCTGCCCGAAACCGACACGACCTGCGCGCCGAGGGTGTCGGTGCCCAGCCCGTTCGCGGCGCTCTCGTAGATGTCGGTCATCGCGACGTAGCGCCCCGAGGGCAGGTTGATCCGCTTGCCGGACGCGACGCTGTACGACTCACCGGACGGAACGGCGACGACGGTGACCGTCGTCGCGACCTTACTGCCGTGCCGCCCCAGCGTGGTGACGGTCAGTGAGGCCGACGCCGCCTGCGCGGAAGCCGCCGGAACGAACAACGGCGCCAGCACGGCCACGCCCACGAAAGCGAGCGGCATCCGTCTTGCTGTACGTCTTGCAGTCATGACTCCCCCTCCAGCTCCAGACCCCGACCCCGAAGCCGCCCAATCGTAGCCGTCCCGCCGACGTGTTCGATCAGGCCCCCGCCCCTCGCGCCCGGGCAGACGGCGGTGGCCCCGCAAGGCCAACAGGCGGGCCGTGAAGCCCTGTTCGGTCCACCGTGCTTCCGCGCACCCGGAGCCGGGTCGGGCTGTCGGTGGCGGGCAGTAATGTCGGGCCGGTGGGGAAACGTGAGCGGAGTCTGCTCGCCGAGGGCGCCGGACTGCACGAGGCCGCGCGGGGTGTGCTCGCCGATCACGCCCGCGCGCTCGAAGCGGTGCGCGCGGCGCTGGCACCGGTCCACGCCGAACTCGTCGGCAAGGAGCTGGAGTCCATCCCCGTCTCCCGGCTGAAGGACGTCACCGAGGGGCGGTTGCGGCTCGGGGCGCTGGAGACGGCCGGGTTCGCGTCGGTGCGGGCGGTGTACGAGGTGGGGCGCTACGAGCTGCGGCAGCTGCCGGGGGTGGGCGCGCAGACCGCCGACCGTGCCCTCGCGGCGGCGCGGCAGCTCGCGAGGGCGGTGGAGGAGACCGTCTCCGTACGGATGGACGTCGACCGGCCCGAGCCCCGCACGACCGCCCTGGTGATCGCCCTGCGCACCCTCGTCGAGGCCGGTCCCGAGCTGCGCCGGGCCGTGGACGCGGCGACGCGGCTCGACGAGCGGCTCGGGGCGCTGCTGCCCGCGGCCTCCGTCGCCCCCGCCTATCTGCGCCGCAACCAGCAGGACGTCCTCACCGAACTGCCCGCGCTGGTGGAGGTCGACGAGTGGGAGGAGTTCAGCGCCGCGGACCGGGAGGCGTACCTCAGGGCCGTCGAGGACGGGAACTTCATGGCGATGCGCCGGGCCGCGTACGCCGACGCGGAGAAGTCCGCGAAGCTCGGGCGACTGCGCGAACTGGTGGCCGAGGCGGCGGAGAACGGCCTGAAGGTGGTGGTGTTCTCCTACTTCCGCGATGTGCTGGCACTGGTTCGACAAGCCTTGGGAGAGGGCGTGTTCGGGCCGGTCTCCGGTGCCGTGCCCGCCGCGCGCCGGCAGCGTCTCGTCGACGACTTCACGGCCGCTCCCGGTCACGCGGTCCTCCTCTGTCAGATCGAGGCCGCCGGTATCGGCCTCAACCTTCAGGCCGCCTCCGTGGTCGTTCTGTGCGAACCGCAGGTCAAGCCCACGATGGAACACCAGGCCGTGGCCCGCGCCCACCGTATGGGCCAGGTCCGCCCCGTCCAGGTGCACCGCCTCCTCGCCACCGACAGCGTCGACCAGCGCCTGCTGCACATCCTCAAGAACAAGAGCCGCCTCTTCGACGCCTACGCCCGCCGCAGCGACACCGCCGAACAGAGCCCGGACGCGGTCGACATCTCCGACAGCGCCCTCGCCCGCCGCATCGTGGAGGAGGAGCAAATACGACTGGCGGGCGGCGTGGGGCCGGTGCAGGGTGGTGCGCGGGAGCCGTGAGGGTCACGGCTGCGTGGACCAGGGGGCGCCATGAGCAGGGTGTGGCTGATCACCGGAGCCAGTAGCGGGTTCGGGCGGGCGATCGCGGAGGCGGCGCTCGGGGCGGGCGACGTGGTCGTCGGCGCGGCGCGGCGCGTGGATGGGCTCGCGGATCTCGTCGCCGCGTATCCCGAACGGGTCGAGGCGGTGCCGTTCGACGTGACCGACGTGACGGCGGCCGAGGACGTCGTGCGGGGGGTCGTGGAGCGGCACGGGCGTATCGACGTGCTCGTCAACAACGCCGGGCGCACGCACGTGGGGGCCATGGAGGAGACCGGGGACAGTGAGCTGCGCTCGCTCTTCGATCTGCATGTGTTCGGTCCGGCGGCGCTCGTACGGGCCGTGCTGCCGTACATGCGGGCCGCGCGGGCCGGCGCGATCGTGCAGATGAGCAGCATGGGCGGGCAGATGTCCTTCGCGGGCTTCTCTGCGTACTCCGGTACGAAGTTCGCGCTGGAGGGGATGTCGGAGGCGCTCGCCGACGAGGTGAAGGAGTTCGGGATCAGGGTGCTGATCGTCGAGCCCGGCGCGTTCCGCACCGCGCTGATGGACAGCACCCGTGCGGGCGTCAGCCCCGACCTCGGTGTGTACGACGCCTCGGTCGGCGCCACCCGCCGCATGGTCGAGACCGCCGACGGCACCCAGCCGGGCGACCCCGTGAAGGCGGCGGCCCTCGTCCTGGCCGCGCTGGACGCCGAGCACACCCCGCTGCGCCTGCCCCTCGGCGACGACGCCGTCACCGCCGTACTCGACCACCTCGACCAGGTGCGCGGTGACATCGCGACCTGGGAGAAGCGCACGCGGAGCACGTCCTTCGACGAGTGACCGCCGACGGGACGTTGTAAAGCCTGGGGCCGCCCGGACCGCCTATCCCCGGGCCGGCCCCGTCTTCAGGCCCGCCCCGCACAACGGCACCACCGCCGTACGTCCCCCGAGCACCCCTTCCCGTACCGCCGCCCAGCACGCCACTCCTGTCGACTCGACGTACAGGCCCCGGGACGCCAAGTCCCTCTGGGCGTGGCGGATCTGGTCCTCGGTCACCGTGAGGAACGTGCCGCCGGAGGAGCGTACGGCGCGCAGGATCTGGCGGGCCCGGGGCGGGCGCGGGATGGCGATGCCCTCGGCGAAGGTGGGGGCCGGGGGAGTGACGCCGACCAGGTCGTCCGCGCCCTCGGCCCAGGCGTGCGCGAGCGGCGCCACCGCGGCGGCCTGGACGGCGTACAGCGCGGGCCGCCGGTCGATGAGCCCCGCCCCGTGCAGCTCGGCGACGGCGAGGGCGGCGCCGAGGAGCAGCGTGCCATTGCCGACGGGGACGACGATGACGTCGGGCAGGCGCCCGCCCAGGTCTTCCCAGAGCTCGTGCACGTACGTCTTCGTACCGTGCAGGAAGTACGGGTTGAAGACGTGCGAGGCGTAGAACGTGCCCGGGAGGTCCGCGGCCTCGCGCGCCGCCCGGGCCGTCGCCTCCCGGTCCCCGTCCACGACGTGCGTCCGCGCCCCGTGCGCCTCGATCTGCTCCAGCTTCTTCGGCGACGTTTCCTCGGGGACGTACACCGTGCAGGGCAGCGCGGCCCGCGCGCAGTACGCGGCGATCGCCGTCCCCGCGTTTCCGCTGCTGTCCGCGATCACCTGCCGTGGCCCCAGCCGCAGTGCCAGCTCGGCGAGCAGGACGGCGCCGCGGTCCTTGAAGGACAGGGTCGGCATCAGGAAGTCCAGCTTGGCCGAGATGCCCCCGCGCAGCTCCACCAGCGGGGTACGGCCCTCGCCCAGGCTGACCGAGGGCGCGGCCAGCGGCAGGCACTCCGTGTACCGCCACAGTGAGTTCACGCGCCCGGTCAGGGACTTGAGGGGCGCGGGGGTCGGTGCGAAGTCCAGGTCGAGCGGGCCGCGGCAGACCGGGCAGCACCAGTCGAGCGAGCCGCCGGGGACGCGCGTACCGTCCGCCGGGCAGAAGCAATCCGGCAAAGGTGTCATGGGCGCAGGCTATGCGTGCACCTCGACATCCTCGGGGAGCGGCTCCGGGTCCGTGACCCACCCCGCCGCGAGGACGAGACGCGAGGTGCGGTGCAGAGCGAGGAAGCCGAAGGGGCGGTCGAAGGTGACGTTGACCGTGGTGACGAGTGGCGGAGGGCGGACATGGCACCGCTCGCTCCGACCGCGCCCAAGGCCGTCACCGCTGCGGCCCGGAAGCCCAGGGCAGCCCCGCCTGCCATGCCTCCCGCACCTCCAGCGTGCGCCGGGTCCACAGCCCGAGTGCGGAGTCGAGCCCGCGCACCCCCGCCGTTGCCGTCAGCAACTCCCTTGCCGCGGAGGGTGCGTGCGCTCGACGACGAGGTGCATCTGCTGCGCGGACACGGCTGGTTCCCCGCCGCCGAGAAGCCCGTCGCCACCCTCGTCGACGACGCCGAGGCCTCGCGGAAGGAGTGGGTGAAGGCGGCGGCCGCCAAGGATGCGGGCACCTTCTCCGCCCACTGCAAGAAGGGCCTGAAGCTCGTCGACCCGAGGAGGACGGTCACCGCACGCAAGGTTCTGGGCCTCACCACCACCCCGCCGTCGAGCGACGGGGGCGGGGGCGGCCGGGGCGACGGGGGAAGCAGTGGCGGCCTGGAGGTGTGACGCGGGCTATAGCGGGGAGAAAGTGCCTGGGTAAAGCCCTCGGCGAGGATCGGTAATCACATCGAGTGATTCTCTGGCCTTCGCTTGCATGGCACAACCCACGGTTGCCAGGCTGTAGCTGTCTGTACAACCTGATGGGAGCGGCCAGTGACTTTCGGTGAGCAGCCGGCGTATCTGCGTGTCGCGGGTGATCTCCGCAAGAAGATCGTCGACGGTTCGCTGCCACCGCACACCCGCCTCCCCTCCCAGGCCAGGATCCGCGAGGAGTACGGCGTCTCGGACACGGTCGCCCTCGAAGCGCGCAAGGTGCTGATGGCCGAAGGCCTGGTCGAGGGCCGCTCCGGCTCGGGGACGTATGTGCGGGAGCGGCCGGTGCCGCGCCGGGTGGCCCGTTCCGGGTACCGCCCGGACAGTGGCGCGACCCCCTTCCGCCAGGAGCAGGCGGACCTGGCCGTGCGAGGCACCTGGGAGTCGCACAGCGAGCAGGCCGAGGCGAGCGGCGCGATCGCCGAGCGCCTCTCGATCCGGCCCGGCGACCGCGTGATGTGTACGAACTACGTCTTCCGGGACGCCGGCGAGGCGATGATGCTCTCCACCTCCTGGGAGCCCCTCGCCGTCACGGGCCGCACCCCGGTGATGCTCCCCGAAGAGGGCCCGCTCGGGGGCATGGGCGTCGTCGAGCGGATGGCGGCCATCGACGTGATCGTGGACAACGTCACGGAGGAAGTGGGCGCCCGTCCCGGCCTCGCCGAGGAACTCCTCGCGCTGGGCGGTGTCCCCGGGCATGTCGTCGTCGTCATCCAGCGGACGTACTTCGCCTCCGGCCGTCCGGTGGAGACGGCCGACGTCGTCGTACCGGCGGACCGGTATCGCATCGCGTACCACCTGCCGGTGAAGTAGCCGTAGGAGTTCACGGGCGGTCGGCGTCCGCGGGGCGGGTACCCCCTCGTTCCCGGGTGAGCGGACCGCCAAGTGCCCCGCGTGCGAGGTCGGTTGCAATCTGGCCTTTCTCAAATGCCCTGCCCCGGGCGGATTTCGCGCTGCCTGACGGGCGCACGGAGGGCGCTCGACGGCGCGTTCGTACCCATGCGCCCCCTCCGTCTTGGCCGGTTGCGTACCTCTTTGTGTAAAGGCGTATTCGCTGCGTGAAGGTTAGGCGTACGCTCGGGCATATGCGGATTGCGGTTTCCTTAGGGTGTGGGGCACGGCGCGGGCCGGGGGCGGGAAGCGGAGGGGCTCGATGAACGACGGCACGATCACTCTTCCCTGGCTCGTCATACGGCAGGACGACAACGGCAATCGCTACCGCGTCGGCAGGTACGCGACCCGGGCCGAGGCTCAGAAGATCGCGGACAGCCTCGACGACCGCGGCCACAAGCAGCTCTACTGGGTCGAGCGGATCGCGCAGAACGGATCCAGGTGACGGTGTGACGGCCCCGGCCCCGGTCCGACGTCCCGACCGTGTCCGGTGTGCCCTGCCGTAGGCTCCGGCGCATGGACGAAACGATCGTGGTGGTGGGCGGCGCCCTGCTGCACGACGGACGCCTCCTCGCCGCGCGCCGCAGCGCACCCCCCGAACTGGCCGGACGCTGGGAGCTGCCCGGCGGCAAGGTGGAACCGGGCGAGGCCCCCGAAGCCGCCCTCGTGCGCGAACTGCGCGAGGAACTCGGCGTCACGGCGGAGTCCGTCGAGCGCGTCCCGGGGGAGTGGCCCCTGCGGACGCCGTACGTCCTGCGTGTGTGGACCGCGCGGCTGCTTCCCGGCTCGGTCGACCCCATGCCCCTCGAGGATCACGACGAGCTGCGCTGGCTTAGCCCGGACGAGCTCTGGGACGTGGACTGGCTGGACCAGGACGTCCCCGCCGTGAAGGCGGTGCTGCGGCGCTGGGACGGCTGAGGTGCCGGCGGGCCGCAGGACCGGGCTTCGCACACCGGGTCCTCTCTTCGGGGGACACCGGTCACATGCGAGGTGCGGGCGCGGGCGCCGGTGCGCGGCGCTGTGTGTACGGCTTTAGGGGGCGGGGGAGCGCGAGCCGTGTCCGCGGCTCGGAGTCCCGTACGCCGTTCGTGCCACAGTGCGCCCACATGTGCGGTAAGGCGTCCCGGATATCGGGTATGTGCCCATTAACCCCATGAAACCGGACATGGGTGGGTTCCTGGCCTGGGAAGTGATCGGCGTGATCGACACCGAAGGCGACTGTGCCGAGTGGAGTTTTCCCGCGGAGCCCGGTGCCGTCCGTACCGCCCGTGCCGTCGTCCGGGGGCAGCTGCGCACCTGGGGGCTGGATTCCCTCGTAGATGTGACCGCGCTGCTGGTCAGCGAGCTGGTGACCAACTCGCTGCGGCACGCCACCGGCCCCATCGGTGTCCGCCTGGTCAGACCCGGGGGGCTTCCGGGTGCCCTCCTCGTGGAGGTCTCCGACCCGTTGCCCGACCCGCCCCGTGAGCGGTCCGCCGACGCGGACGACGAGAGCGGTCGAGGGCTGCAACTGGTGGCGGGGTCGTCGCGGCGTTGGGGTACGCGGCCCGGGGACACTGGAAAGACGGTGTGGTTCGAACTGGGGGTGCCCGGCTGAGGGTGTGCCGACGGTGCCGGGCCGAGGGTGCGGACGCGGCCCGGTTGAGGGGCCGGGTGGTGTCCGGTCGAGTGCGTTGACGGTGCCCGGCTGAGGGTGCGTCGGCTGTCGTGCTGAGGGTGTGTCGGGCGGAGGGTGGGGCGACCGATTGGTTCAGGCCGGCAGAGTTGTCCGGAGTCTTTGATTCGAGGGGGCGCCACCTGGTTAGAAGACTGGGAGTATGTCGCGGCCGGTCCAAAAACCATCGGGACCGTGCTGTGATCGTGAACACCGTGTTGTGCGGCGCCGTAGTGCTGGATACTGCGGGCAGCCGCCCCCGGTGACCGGTGCCGGACGCGGTGAGCTGGAGGGGACGGTTCGCGTGAGCGAGATACCAGCGAAGGCCACGGAGTCCGAGGACCCGTCGGACGGCGCGAGGGCGGGGGTCGCGGGGGATTCCGCCGTGGCCGGAGCGACGGGCGGGGCGATGGGCGACGCCATGACCCGACCGCGAGGCGACGCGAGAACCGAGCCGACGAACACACCATGGGGCGGCACACCCGCCGGAGCGAGCGGCGACGCGAGGCCCCGGACGACGGGCGCCTCGGCGGGCTCCCCGACGGGCGATCCGACGGACGCGGGCACGGACAGCGGCGCGGACATGCACCGGGCCATGGCCAAGTCGCCTGGTGGACCGCAGGGCGGAGCGTCCGTCGAACCGTCCGGAGAGCCCATGGGCGACGCGATGTGGCAGAGCAGCCCGCCCGGTTCGATCTACGACTACATCAAGGTCGCCTCGTTCTCCATCGGCGCCGACGGCCTCGTCGACCAGTGGAGCCTGCGTGCCGAGCAGCTCTTCGGGATATCCCCCGAGCGCGCCCTCGGCATGGACCCCATCGAGGCGTTCTTCGAACCCGACCAGCGCGAGCGCGGCCAGCGCAAGATGGCGGAGATCCTGGACGGCCGCGAGTGGACCGGTGTGGTCCCCTTCCGCATGCCGGCCGCCGAGGACGGTGGGCCCGGCGACGAGGGCCTCGCAGAGGTCTATGTGATGCCCACCACGACGGAGGACGGCGAACGGGCCGCCGTGTGCATCGTCGTGGACGTCCGGACCCTCCGCAGCATCGAGACGGACCTCGCCGCCTCGCAGGCGATTTTCGGTCAATCTCCGTTCGGCTTCCTGCTCATCGACACGGATCTGCGGGTCCGGCGCGCCAACAAGCGGTTCGCCTCGGTGTTCGGCGGAAACGTGGAGAGCCACCGTGGCCGTACGGTCCACGACTATCTGCCGCGTTCCGAGGCCGAGCGGGTCGCCGCGACGCTGCGCCGCGTCCTCGAAACCGGCGACTCCATCACGGACATGCACGTCACCGGTTTCATACCCGGCTCCGACGAGCGCCGGCACTGGTCGATCAACCTCTACCGCGTGCACAGCGGCAGCGGCCGCCCCATCGGTATCGCCTGGCTCGGAACCGACATCACCAGCCGCCGCGCCGCGGCCCGGGAAGCGGCCGCCGCACGGCGTAATCTCGCCCTTCTGAACGAGGCGGGCGCCCGCATCGGCAACTCCCTCGACCTGGAGACCACCGCGCGCGAACTCCTCGACGTCGTCGTGCCCGGCTTCTGCGACCTCGCCACCGTCGACCTCTACCAGGGCCTGCTGGCGGGCGACGAGACCCCGCGGGCACTCGCCGACGGCAGCGCGGAGCTGCGCCGGGTCGCCTTCGCCAGCGCCGTGTCCGACGCGCCGTTCATCGGCGGACCGGCCCCCGTGACCGTGGGCGCCGTCCACCACTACCCGTTCAACTCGCCCTGCGCGGACGCCCTGCGCACC
The DNA here is from genome assembly GCF_040634475.1 of Streptomyces sp. NPDC007095. Taxonomy (NCBI): domain Bacteria; kingdom Bacillati; phylum Actinomycetota; class Actinomycetes; order Kitasatosporales; family Streptomycetaceae; genus Streptomyces; species Streptomyces sp. NPDC007095. The sequence continues at coordinate 63,360 of NZ_JBEYFS010000010.1, read as the reverse complement.
GCCCGCCCCCAGCGCGTCCCCGCCGAGGACGGCGGGCTCATCCAGTCCACGCTGGCGGTCCCGATGGTCGCCCACGACACGGTGGTCGGCCTCGCCCAGTTCTCCCGCACGAAGGGCAGCGAGCCGTTCGGCGACCGCGACCGGGCGCTCGCGGTGGAGCTCGCGGCGCGCGCCGCGGTCTGCATCGACAACGCCCGCCTCTACCGCCGCGAGCACGAACGCGCGCTGATCCTGCAGCGCTCGCTCCTCCCGCCGGGCGACCCGGAGGCCTCCGGCCTGGACATCGCGTGTCGGTACCTGCCCGGCAACGCGGCCACCGAGGTCGGTGGCGACTGGTTCGACGTCATCGAACTCCCCGGTCACCGCACGGCGTTGGTCGTCGGCGACGTCATGGGGCGCGGTCTGCGCGCGGCGGTCGCGATGGGTGAACTGCGCACCGCGGTCCGCACCCTGGCCCTCCTCGACCTCGAACCCGCCGAAGTTCTCTCGGCGTTGGACGAGATCGCCCGCGGGCTCGGCACACCCGGCGGGGTCCAGCAGGCCACCCGCGCGGCCCGCCAGCCCCGCGACGCCGACCTCTCCGAGGTGTATTTGGCGACCTGCGTGTACGCGGTGTACGACTCCGTGACCCGCCGCTGCACCTTCGCCAACGCGGGCCATCTGCCGCCGGTGCTCGTCGAACCCGGCGAGAGCGCGCTGATGCTCGACGTGCCGCCGGGCATGCCCCTCGGGGTGGGCGGCGAGCCCTTCGAGGAGGTGGAGGTCGAACTACCCGAAGGCGCACTGTTGGCGCTTTACACGGATGGACTGGTCGAATCGCGCGATCACCCCCTCGACGAGGGCCTGCAGGCCTTCGTCGGCGCGCTCACCGACCCCTCCCGCCCCCTGGAGGACGTCTGTGACCACGTCCTCAACACCCTAGACACCCACCACGGCGAGGACGACATCGCGCTGCTGATGGCGCGTGTCCAGGGGCTGCCCGCCGACTCCGTGGGCGACTGGACGCTGCCGCGCGAGCCGCGCAGTGTGGGGCGGGCCCGTGAGTACGCGCGCACCCAGCTCACCGCCTGGGATCTGGAGCCGCTCGTCGACACCGCCGAGCTCCTGGTCAGCGAACTCGTCACCAACGCGCTGCGCTACGGCGAGGGCGAGATCAGGCTGCGCCTGCTGCTGGACCGGACCCTGGTGTGCGAGGTCTGGGACGCGGGCCTCGTCCAGCCGCGCCGGCGCCGCGCCCGCGACACGGACGAGGGGGGCCGGGGGCTGCAGCTCGTCGGTCTGCTCTCCGCCGCGTGGGGGTCGCGGCGGACGCCGCGCGGCAAGACGGTCTGGTTCGAACTCCCGCTCCCGGACGGCGGCACACCCCTCACGGACCCGGCGGAGGCGTTGCTGAGCCTGTTCTGACCGCAGAGTTCCCCGCGCCCCTGAAGGCCCCTGTGCCCCTCAAGTTCCTGTACCCCCTAAAGCCCCTGCACCCCTGAAAGCCCCCGCGCCCTCAGAAGTCCCTGCGCCCGCGTGTCCGCGGTCCGCCGAAGCTCGCCGCGGGGGCTTCGGGGGTGTCGTCCAGCAGGATCCCGCCGAGCACCGCACCGCCGACGCCCGCACCCTCGGGCCCGGCATACGGATTCCCGTACGCCCGCACGTCCCGCTCCGCGAGCTGCTGAGCCTCCAGGGCGAGCCCATCGGCGCGCCGGACGTCGACGAGGGTGCGGGGCGCGAGCGCGAGGTGCCACTCCGCCTCCGACAGCCGGGTCCGGGCCCCGACCCCGACCGCTCCCCGGTGCGTCGTGACGAAGTCGGAGGCGAGGGTGACGGCACTGCGGGCCGGAAGGAGCGCGTGGTCGAGGAAGGCCCGGTCCAGGATGGCCCGGTCGACGGAGACGCGGTCCTCGGCGAGGAGCGGTGCCGCGGCGTCGGCGACGCGACGGAGGGCGCCGAGGGGGTCGTACGGACGGACGCCGCCCGCGATCTCCCGCCGCACGTCGGCGACGGCCGACGCGGCGTGCGTGATCCGACCGGGCAGCGCACCGACGGCCGGGTGGCCGCGCGCCGCCGCCAGCTCGACCCGCGCGTCACGCAGTGCGCCGGGCAACAGGGCCGCCGCGGAGGCGAGTTCGGAGGCCAGCCGGTCGATACCGTCCATGAAGAGGCCCGCCTGGTCGACGGCGGCCTCGGCGGCCCGCAGATACGCCGTCGCCCGCGCGCCCTCCCCCCTGTCCAGGGACTGCCCGGCCTGGTCCAGGCGGGTGGTGGCGAACACGAGCCGGTCCTTGGCCTGTTCGACGTGGCCCGCGACGGACAGGGACGCGGAGGGCGCGTACCGCTCGCGCAGCTCGGTGAGTGCCGCCTCCGCGGCCGGGGTGCGCGCGGCGAGCTCCCGGAAACGGGCCTGCGCCGACTCCAGCGCGGCAGGCAGCGTCCGTTCCAGGGCGCGCAGCAGGTCGAACCCGGGCGCCTCCGCGTCCAGCCGCCGCCCCGCCTCCGAACAGCGGGCGACGATGTCCTCCAGCAGCTGCCGCCGCACGAGGCTGTCGTCCGTCAGGGAGTCGTCCAGCCGCTGCCACAGCCGGAAGGACACCGTCAGCTCGGAGCGCGCGAACGCCAGTGCCTCCGAGTACGTCTCGACGGCCTCCTCTCCGAACCGGTCCGCGGCCCAGCCGAGTTCCTCCGTGCCGGTGCGCACGCAGTCGTCGATCTCGACGAGCAACCGCCCCGCCCGCCGGTCGAGTTCGGTGAACGGCACGGGATGCGGGGTGCCGCCGCCGGGTGTCGTACGGGTCCGGGCCCGCCGTGTCCGCCGCGCGTATGAGTACGCCGCCAGCGCCCCCGCGGCGACCACCACGACGAGGGGCAGCACGAGATCGCCGGTGCTCGTCCCGCCCCGCCCGGGCGCGGCCCGCACCTCGTCGGCACCCGCCCGTGCGACGGGCAGCAGCAGCCACCCCACCGCCAGCAGCCCCCCGAGCACGGCATGCGCCACCCGTACGGCTATGTGGGACGTGGCTCGGCGCGACCGGCTTCGGCTCAGGGGCGACGTCACATTTGGGAGCGTATGACCGCTTGCGCCGGGGCGCGACCGGGGGTGCGCCGAGGCGGTGCCGCTTAAGGTACGGGAGATACGGGGGCGTACGGAGGGGGCACGGGGGATGGACGAGCAGCGCACGGGGACCGGGGCGGAGCCGGTGGAGGAGACGACGGCGACACCGGCCGGGGCGGGGGCGGACACCGGGGCGGGGACAAAGAGGGGAGCGGGCGGGCCGGAGGACGACGGGTGCCGTACCTCCCCGAGCCGTGTCCCCGCCTGGCTTCGAACGGTGGGCCGGGGCTGGCGGCACCCCCGCCTCCGCCGGCCCAAACGGGTCGCGCTCGCGCTCGTTGTGGTGTCGGTGCTCTCCCTGCTCGCCGTGGGCACCGCCCTGCGGGTCGAATACGCCGGAGACCCGGCCTCCGGTACCCGGACCAGGAACCGTGACGCCCTCTGGATGGGCCACGCCTGGGTGGACGGCCGGAAGAAGGACGCGGACGTCAAGGCGCTCGCGGAGCGGCTGCGGACGACCGGGATCCGCGATCTGTACGTGCACGCGGGACCGCTGGAGCACGACGGGACCCTGCCCGAGTCGGCGTACCCGAAGGCGCGTTGGCTGGTCGAGGCCGTGCACCGCGAACTGCCCGGCGTCCGCGTCCAGGCCTGGCTCGGCGACGTGCTCGCCACCGAGGGGGAGGTCGGGATGCGCCTGGAACGGGCGGCCACCCGGGCCGCCGTCGTCCGCTCCGCCGGGCAGATCCTCGACGCCGGTTTCGAGGGCGCCCACTTCGACCTGGAGCCCCTGCACTCCGGCGACTCGAACTACCTCTCCCTGCTCGACGATCTGCGCCGCGTCACCCGGGCCCACGACGCCCAGCTCTCCGTCGCCGCCCACCAGATCGACCCGCTCCCGAACCTCCACTCCGTCTTCGGCGTCTTCACGGCGCACCCCAAGTGGTGGTCCCAGTCGTTCTTCGGACAGGTCGCCCGCCGGGTCGACCAGATCGCCGTGATGTCGTACGACACGGCGCTTCCGCTGGAGAGCCTGTACGGGGGTTACGTCGCCGAGCAGACCTCCCTCGCTCTCGAAGTCACCCCGGAATCGACCGACCTGCTGATGGGGCTGCCCTTCTACTACGAGGACAACATGGACCACCACGGCTCCGCCGAGACGGTCGCGGCGGCCGTCCGCGGCGCCCGCCTCGGCCTCTCCCGCACCGACCGCACCCGGGAACACTTCGGCGTCGCCCTGTACGTGGACTTCGCCGCCCGGGAGAAGGACTGGACGGCGTACGAGGAAGGCTGGGTCCGGTGACCGTCACCCGCAGACCGCTCACGAGGGACGAGCTGGCGCCCCTCGCGCGTGCCGCCCTCGGCCCGGCCCGGACGCTCACCGCTGTCGCCCGTCTGCGCGGCGGCAGCAAGAAGGGTGTCTACCGGCTCTTCCTCGACGACGGCTCCACCGCGGTCGCCTACGTCTGGGACCCGGCCGAGGACTACTGGGACGCGGAGCCGGCCGACCCACGAGACTCCTTCTCGCACGCCTCCGGGCTCGATCTCTTCACCGCCGCGTACGACAGACTCACCGCCCTCGGCATCCGCACCCCCCGCCTGCTGTTCGCCGACCGCACACACACGCGCGTGCCCTCGGACGTGGCCGTGGTGGAGGACATACGCGGCGGCAGTCTGGAGGACCTGCTGCACCGCGACCCCGAGGCCGCCGCGGGGCCCCTGCGGGACCTGGCCGAGGCCCTGCGCACCCTGCACGCCCACCCCGCACCACGCCACGGCAAGGTCGCCGTCGTCGACAACGGCGGCAGCGCGCACGGCGGTTCGTGCGAGCAGGTCGTCCTCGAACGGGCCCTGGCCGACCTGGCGGAGGCCGCCGCACGCGACCCCCGGATCGCCGCCGTACGCGAGGCCCTGCACGACCGTCTGCACGCCCTCGCCGAGAGGGTCCGCCCGCGTAGCCGCGTCGGCCTGGTCCACGGCGAACTCGGCCCGGACCACGTGCTCGTGGACGGGCACGGCCGCCCCGCCCTCATCGACATCGAGGGCCTGCTCTACTTCGACGCCGAGTGGGAGCATGTCTTCCTCCGCCAGCGCTTCCACCACGCCTACGAGGCACTGCGCGCCGACGGCCTCGACGAGGACCGGCTGCGCCTCTACCGCCTGGCCATGCACCTCTCACTGGTCGCGGGCCCGCTCCGGCTCCTCGACGGCGACTTCCCGGATCCGGAGTTCATGCGGGCGATCGCGGAACACAGCATCGGGCAGACCCTCACGCTGCTGGAGAACCCCGTGCCATGATCTGAGGGCGCGCGTCGGTTCGGCGCGCTCCGGGGGAGGGGGAAGTCCGTGCACCCGTATCTGGTGGCCTTCGCCGCGCTGGCCATGACCGGCGCGGCGCTGATGGGGATCGCCGGGATCGTCACGGGATGGGTGCCGCCCTGGCTGCGCCCCCGTGTCTTCCGGCCGAAGCTGTGGGGGTACGGCTCGGTGATGGGAGCCGCAGGGATGTCCCTGTACATGTTCATCGGCCCGCTCCGAGGGCCCGACCTCAGCATGGCGCCCTTCGCGATGACCGGTATGGCCCTGTTCATCGCGGGGCTCGTGCTCCAGATAGCCTCCCGGAGCCCCGGTCGCGCCGACGCCCCCGAACGCCGATGACAGGGCCCTGGCTCTTCGCGGCAGGCCTCGGCGAAGGCGTGGTCCTCGGACTCGCGGCGGCCGTCGGGATCGTCGCCGTGCGGCCGGGTGCCGGGGTGGGAGCGCCGTCCCGTGCTGCGGCGCCGCCTGTGGGGCCGGGGCGCGCTGCTGGTGACGGCGGCCGTCGCGCTCCAGTCGGTGAACCTGGTCTTTTCGGACCCCGGCTTCCTCCAGTTCGCGGGCGCCCTCGTGAGCGGCGCGGGCCTGATCACCGGGGCCGCCCTGATGTACCGGGCGACCCGAGACCGCCGCCGCGGCCCCACCGCTCCTACGACGACGAATCCCGCCTCCTGATCTTCGACCCCAGCCACACCAGCGGGTCGTACTTGCGGTCGACCGCCCGTTCCTTCAGGGGGATCAGGGCGTTGTCCGTGATCTTGATGCCCTCGGGGCAGACCTCCGTGCAGCACTTGGTGATGTTGCAGTAGCCGAGGCCGTGCTCGTCCTGGGCGGTGCGCTTGCGGTCCAGGCCGGTGTCGGCGGCCGAGTCCAGCGGGTGCATGTCCAGTTCGGCGACGCGCATCAGGAAGCGCGGGCCCGCGAACGCCGGTTTGTTCTCCTCGTGGTCGCGTACGACATGGCAGGTGTCCTGGCACAGGAAGCACTCGATGCACTTGCGGAACTCCTGCGAGCGGTCCACGTCCTCCTGCTGCATGCGGTACTCGCCGGGGCCGAGCCCGGCCGGGGGGACGAACGCGGGGACCTGCCGCGCCTTCGCGTAGTTGAAGCCGACGTCCGTGACGAGATCCCGTACGACCGGGAAGGCGCGCAGCGGTGTGACGGTGATCGTCTCCTCCCGCGTGAACACCGACATGCGCGTCATGCACATCAGCCGGGGGCGCCCGTTGATCTCCGCCGAGCACGAACCGCACTTACCCGCCTTGCAGTTCCAGCGGACGGCCAGGTCCGGGGCCTGGGTCGCCTGGAGCCGGTGGATGATGTCCAGCACCACCTCACCGTCGTTGACCTCGACCGCGAAGTCCTTCAGGCCGCCGCCCTTCACATCCCCGCGCCACACCTTGAAGCGGGCCTCGTAGCTGCTCACTCGTAGAGCTCCTCTTCGGCGAGGTACTTGACCAGCTCCTCCTTCTCGAAGAGGGCGAGCAGGTCGGGACGAATGGGTTCGGTGGTCTCGCGGCTGAGGTCGATCTGGCCGTGCACCGGATCGGTGGCCGCCAATCCGCCTGTGGGATCGGTGAGTTGGCACAGGAGGTTGATGCGACGCCAGGTCCGCTCCATCGTCGGATGGTCCTCGCGGGTGTGGCCGCCGCGCGACTCCGTGCGCTCCAGGGCGGCGCGGGCCACGCACTCGCTGACCAGGAGCATGTTGCGCAGGTCGAGGGCGAGGTGCCAGCCGGGGTTGAACTGCCGGTGGCCCTCGACCCCGGCCCGCCGTGCCCGTACCCGCAGCTCCGCGAGTTTCTCCAGGGCCTGTTCCATCTCGGCCTCGCGGCGGATGATGCCGACCAGGTCGTTCATGGTCTGCTGGAGTTCCTGGTGGAGGGTGTAGGGGTTCTCGGGCGGGTGTCCGCTCTCCGTACCGGGCTCCGGACCCTCGGCCGAGAAGGGCCGCAGGGCCTCGGCCGCCGCCGTGTCGATCTGGATGTCGTCCACGGGCGGGCGGTCCCCGGCCAGGTCGGCGGCGTGCTCGGCGGCGTGCAGCCCCGCCCGCCGCCCGAAGACCAGCAGGTCGGAGAGGGAGTTGCCGCCGAGCCGGTTGGAACCGTGCATGCCGCCCGCGACCTCACCTGCGGCGAACAGCCCCGGTACGCCGCGCGCGGCGGCCGAGTCCGACTCGACCGCGATGCCGCCCATCACGTAGTGACAGGTGGGCCCGACCTCCATCGCCTCCGCCGTGATGTCGACGTCCGCGAGCTCCTTGAACTGGTGGTACATGGAGGGCAGTCGGCGCCTGATCACCTCGGCGGGCATCCGGGTCGACACATCGAGGAAGACCCCGCCGTGCGGCGACCCGCGACCCGCCTTCACCTCGGAGTTGATGGCGCGGGCGACCTCGTCACGCGGCAGCAGCTCCGGGGGACGCCGGTTGTGGTCCGGGTCCTCGTACCAGCGGTCGCCCTCCTCCTCGGACTGCGCGTACTTCTCCTTGAAGACGTCCGGGATGTACTCGAACATGAACCGCTTGCCTTCGGAGTTCCTGAGCACCCCGCCGTCCCCGCGCACCGACTCGGTGACCAGGATCCCCTTCACCGACGGCGGCCAGACCATGCCCGTCGGATGGAACTGCACGAATTCCATGTTGAGCAGCGGCGCTCCGGCGAGCAGCGCGAGGGCGTGCCCGTCGCCCGTGTACTCCCACGAGTTCGACGTCACCTTGAACGACTTGCCGATACCGCCGGTGGCGATGACGACGGAGGGAGCTTCGAGCACGAAGAAGCGCCCGGACTCGCGCTCGTAGCAGAACGCCCCGGCGACGCGGTTGCCGTCCTTCAGCACACGTGTGACGGTGCACTCCTGGTACACCTTCAGCCGGCTCTCGTAGTTCCCGGTCTCCTTCATGTCCTCCTGCTGGAGCGACACGATCTTCTGCTGGAGGGTCCGGATGAGCTCGAGCCCGGTCCGGTCGCCGACGTGTGCGAGCCGTGGGTACTCGTGGCCGCCGAAGTTGCGCTGCGAGATCCGCCCGTCCTTCGTACGGTCGAAGAGGGCGCCCCAGGTCTCCAGCTCCCACACCCGGTCCGGGGCCTCCTGCGCGTGCAGTTCGGCCATCCGCCACTGGTTGAGGAACTTGCCGCCCCGCATGGTGTCGCGAAAGTGGACCTGCCAGTTGTCGTGCTCGTTGGCGTTGGCCATGGCCGCCGCGATGCCGCCCTCGGCCATCACCGTGTGCGCCTTGCCGAACAGCGACTTGCAGATCACGGCCGTACGGGCGCCACGTTCGCGCGCCTCGATGGCGGCGCGCAGTCCGGCGCCCCCGGCACCGACCACGACGACGTCCCACTCCTGCCGGTCGACCACGGACATCAGAAGGCCCCACTCATCTAGAAGAAGCGCGGATCGTCGAAGGCGCCGGACGCGAGCAGATACACGTAGAAGTCGGCGAGCGCCACGCTGATCAGCGACGCCCACGCGAGCAGCATGTGACGGGCGTTCAGCCTCCCGACCCACTGCCACATCCGGTACCGCACGGGATGTTTGGAGAAGTGCTTGAGCTTGCCGCCGACGATGTGCCGGCAGGAGTGGCAGGACAGGGTGTACGCCCAGATCAGCGTGATGTTGAGCAGGAAGACCAGGGTGCCCAGGCCCATGTGGCCCCAGCGGTAGTGCTCGTCTCGGAAGGAGAGCACGGTGTCGTAGGTCAGGATCCCGGCGACGACGATCGCGGCGTAGAAGAAGTACCGGTGGATGTTCTGCAGGATGAGCGGGAAGCGGGTCTCGCCGGTGTACTTCTTGTGCGGTTCCGCCACCGCGCAGGCCGGGGGCGACAACCAGAAGCCGCGGTAGTAGGCCTTGCGGTAGTAGTAGCAGGTCAGCCGGAAGCCGAGCGGGAAGATCAGGATGATGACGGCGGGGGAGATGCCCCACCAGCTCCCGAAGAGGTCCGCGTTCGGGCCCGCGTGCATCGTCCGGCACCGCTCGGCCAGACAGGGCGAGTAGAACGGCGAGACGTACGGCGCCGAGTAGTAGTTCGTGTCCGCGAACGCGCGCCAGGTCGAGTACACGACGAAGGCCAGCAGCCCGGCCGCGGTGACGGCGGGCGCCAGCCACCAGCGGTCGGTGCGCAGATGCGGGGCGGTGATCGCGGCGCGCGTACCGGTCCGTACGCCGCCGCTGTTCGGATGTGGTTCCGTACCAGTGGTCAAGGGAGAGCTCCGGTCGGGGTCGGGTCAGGGGGCGTGCCGGTCGCGGGCGCCAAGACCCTCGTCGTCCGAGTCCGTCCACAAGGCGTTGTCGTACGGGGTGTCGGGGATGGCCACGAGATCGGGGCGCCGCGGCGAGGTGGCGCAGGGGGCCGTCTCGCGCAGCAGCGCGACGCTCTCGCGCAGATGGTCGGCGTCGGCTCGGACGCGGCGCATCTCGAGCCCGCCGCTGCCCATTTGCTGTTCCAGGCGGCCCACCGACCGGTTCAGGTCTTCGAGGCAGCGCTGCACTGACATCAGGTCGTCTTGCACGGACATGACGTGACCTCACTTCCGTGGGCCGTCCGGGCCCTGGGTGGCAACGTTCATGCGCCTGCGAGTGTTGCGCGTCACACCTGCCGGTGTGAAGGGACGTGCACCAATTGGCGGGCGTGCGCTGGGGGCGCCGTCCCCTGGGGGTTGCGCCCCCAGACCCCCGCTTCGGCTTGAACGGTCTCGTCCTCAAACGCCGGACGGGCTGAATCGAGTCGGCCGGCGTTACGCCGCACGGGTGTGCTTGCTCTCGCTCCTCGCGTGTCGCCACCGGCAGGCGAACCCTTTCCTCTTCAGTGGGTCCGTAGATCTGATCAACTCCTTATATCGGTAAATATACCGCCAAACATGATCAGAAACCCTGTTCGCCCGCGGAGCGGCTTGTCCTGGAGGTACCAGAGATGTCCCACGACGGCGTCGGACTGCGCGCGGTGATGCGCTCGGTCGCGTTCCTCACCGCGGGCGCACTCGCGGTACCCGCCCTCGCCGCGTGCAGCGCGGACGAGGAGGTCGCCAAGCCCGTCGCCGCGCAGGACATCGCGCCCGCGACCCGCGACCGCATCGAGGACGGCGGCACCCTCCGCTGGGCGGTGGACGCCGTACCGCAGACCCTCAACACCTTCCAGGCGGACGCCGACGCCGGCACCTCCCGGATCGCCGGCGCCGTACTGCCGTCCCTGTACCGCCTCGACTACAAGGGCACCCCCCAGCTCAACCCCGACTACCTCGAATCGGCCAAGATCGTCGAGAGCGAGCCCAAGCAGGTCGTCCTCTACAAGCTCAACCAGCAGGCCGTCTGGAGCGACGGCCGCGAGATCGGCGCCGCCGACTTCGCCGCCCAGTGGCGCGCCCTGTCCGGCAAGGACAGCGCGTACTGGACGGCCCGCAACGCCGGCTACGACCGCATCGAGAAGATCGAGCAGGGCAAGAACAACCTGGAGGTCCGCGTCACCTTCAGCCGCCCCTACGCCGACTGGAAGTCGCTCTTCTCACCGCTGTACCCCAAGGACGTGATGGGCACCGCGGACGCCTTCAACGACGGGGCGCGCACCAAGCTCCAGGCCACCGCGGGCCCGTTCACCCTCCAGAAGATCGACCACAAGGGCGGCCAGGTCCTCCTCACCCGCAACCCGCACTGGTGGGGCCGCCCCGCCAAGCTCTCCGAGATCGTGCTGGTCGCCGTCCCGCGCGACAAGCGGGCCGAGGCGCTCGCCGCCGACAAGGTCGACCTGGCCGAGATCGACCCCGAAGAGGCGGGCCGGATCACGCTCGCCGCCCGCGACAAGGGGACCGGCCCGTTGCAGGGACCGGGCTCCGCGCTCACGCCCACGAAGGCGCTGCGTTCCCGGGCGGTCGCGCACGGCTCCGACGGGGAGGCCGCGTCCGACGAGACCGAGGCCCGCAAGGAGCAGAGCGCGGTGATCGCGACGTACGTCCGTCAGCAGACGGCCCTGCGCGACTTCGTGGTCCGCAAGTCCCTCGAGCCCGCCTACACCCAGCTGGCCCTGAACGGCTCCGAGGGCCCGCTCGCCGACGAGCGCGTCCGTCGCGCCGTCGCCCGCGCCATCAACCGCGACGAACTCGCCAAGGTCGTCCTGAGCCCGCTGGGCCTGCCCGCCGTCCCGGTCGGCAGCCACCTCGCGCTCTCCGGCCAGCCGGCCTACGCCGACAACAGCGGCGCGCTCGGCGGTCAGGACACCAAGGAGGCGCAGGCGCTGCTGGCGGATGCCGGATGGGTGCCCGGGGGACCGGTGAACGAGCAGCAGCAGAAGAAGGACAAGGACAAGGCGGCCGGGCCCGAGGGCAAGAAGGCGGACTCCGACGCCGACTCGGACGACGGGACGTTCATCGTCGGCGAGGACGACAAGAACGGCGAGGCCGACCGGGACAAGAAGGACCCGAAGGACCACGCCGAGAAGCAGGGGAAGCACGGGAAGCAGCACGCGGACGACCAGGCCGACAAGCACCTCGACGGCAGGCAGTACGCCCCCAAGGACAACCGGCAGGGCGGGGCGCCCGGCGCCTACGCGCCCAAGGGCACGGCCGCCCCGGCGGGCGCGGCGGCCGGCGCGCTCGCCAAGGACGGCAAGGCGCTGACGCTGCGCTTCGTCCTGCCCTCGGGTCCCGGTTCGGAGTCGCTGCGCACGGTCGCCGACCAGATCTCACGGATGCTGGAGCGCATCGGCATCCGGACCGAGACGTCCAAGGTGCCGGACGACAGCTATTTCAAGGACCACATCGCCTCGGGCCAGTACGACCTGGCGCTGTACTCCTGGCCCGCCTCGGCCTTCCCCGCCACCGACGCCCGCCCGATCTACGCGAAGCCCGTCCCGGCGGCCGACGGCTCCCTCGCCGTCGAGCAGAACTACACCAGGGTCGGAACCGACCAGGTCGACCAGCTCTTCGACCAGGCCATCGCGACGCTGGACGAGGACGAGTCGCGTTCCCTGGTCCGCAAGGCCGACGCCCGGATCTGGGCCGCCGCCGGATCGATTCCTCTCTACCAGCGCCCCCAGCTCACGGCCACCCGTCTGAACCTCGCCAACGCCGGTTCCTTCGGATTCCAGACCCCCCTCTACGAGGACATGGGCTTCCTGAAGAAGGGCGTGCAAGGGGGAACGGCAACAAAGAAGGACAAGTAAGAAGGGCACGTAAGAAGGGCGAGCAACGCCGCCCACGGCCTCCGCGGACTAGCCCGCGGAGGCCGTGCCCGTCAAGGCCACGTACCATGGGGTAAGGCCGTGGCGTGTCCAGCCCGGCAGGGTCCGCGTAGCACTGACGTACGCGCAGGCCGTCCACTCACTCCGGGAGAAGCGCCTCAATATGGCCACGCGCCACGACATCCGCAACGTCGCCATCGTCGCCCACGTCGACCACGGCAAGACCACCCTGGTCGATGCCATGCTCAAGCAGGCCGGTGCCTTCGCCGCGCACGCCGCCGAGTCGCTTGACGACCGCATGATGGACTCGAACGACCTGGAGCGTGAGAAGGGCATCACGATCCTGGCCAAGAACACGGCCGTGAAGTACCACCCGAAGGATGGTGGTGAGGTCATCACCATCAACATCATCGACACCCCGGGCCACGCCGACTTCGGTGGCGAGGTCGAGCGCGGTCTGTCGATGGTGGACGCGGTCGTCCTCCTCGTGGACGCCTCCGAGGGTCCGCTGCCGCAGACCCGCTTCGTGCTGCGCAAGGCGCTGCAGGCCCGCCTGCCCGTCATCCTGTGCATCAACAAGACGGACCGTCCCGACTCGCGCATCGACGAGGTCGTGAACGAGGCGTACGACCTCTTCCTCGACCTGGACGCCGACGAGGACCAGATCGAGTTCCCGATCGTCTACGCGTGTGCGCGTGACGGCGTCGCCTCCCTGACCAAGCCGGAGGACGGCACGGTCCCGCAGGACAGCGACAGCCTGGAGCCGTTCTTCACCACGATCCTGGAGTCCGTCCCGGCCCCGTCCTACGACGAGTCCGCCCCGCTCCAGGCGCACGTCACCAACCTGGACGCCGACAACTTCCTCGGCCGTATCGCGCTGCTCCGCGTCGAGCAGGGCGAGCTGCGCAAGGGCCAGACCGTCACGTGGATCAAGCGCGACGGCACGATGTCCAACGTCCGCATCACCGAGCTGCTGATGACCGAGGCGCTCACCCGCAAGCCCGCCGAGGTGGCGGGCCCCGGTGACATCTGCGCCGTCGCCGGTATCCCGGAGATCATGATCGGCGAGACCCTGGCCGACCCGGAGAACCCGATCGCGCTGCCGCTGATCACGGTGGACGAGCCGGCGATCTCGATGACGATCGGTACGAACACCTCGCCGCTGGTCGGCCGTGGTGGCACCGGCAAGGGCGCGGACGCCAAGTCCGCGGTCAAGGACCGCAAGGTCACCGCCCGCCAGGTCAAGGACCGTCTCGACCGCGAACTGGTCGGTAACGTCTCCCTGCGGGTGCTGGACACCGAGCGTCCGGACGCCTGGGAGGTCCAGGGCCGTGGTGAGCTCGCGCTCGCCATCCTGGTCGAGCAGATGCGCCGCGAGGGCTTCGAGCTGACCATCGGCAAGCCGCAGGTGGTCACCCAGGTGATCGACGGCAAGGTGCACGAGCCGGTCGAGCGCATGACGATCGACGTGCCCGAGGAGCACATGGGCGCGGTCACGCAGCTCATGGGCGTCCGCAAGGGCCGGATGGACAACATGTCGAACCATGGCTCGGGCTGGGTCCGCCTGGAGTTCGTCGTTCCCTCCCGCGGCCTCATCGGCTTCCGGACCGAGTTCCTGACCGGTACGCGCGGCACGGGCATCGCCCACTCCATCCACGAGGGCCACGAGCCGTGGTTCGGCACGCTCACGACCCGTAACAACGGCTCGCTGGTCGCCGACCGCTCAGGCGCCGTCACCGCGTTCGCGATGACGAACCTCCAGGAGCGCGGTGTGCTGTTCACCGACCCCGGCACCGAGGTGTACGAGGGCATGATCGTCGGCGAGAACTCGCGTGCCGACGACATGGACGTGAACATCACCAAGGAGAAGAAGCTCACGAACATGCGGTCGTCCTCGGCCGACTCGTTCGAGGCGATCGTCCCGCCGCGCAAGCTCTCCCTGGAGCAGTCCCTCGAGTTCTGCCGCGACGACGAGTGCGTCGAGGTGACCCCGGAGGCCGTGCGTATCCGCAAGGTCGTCCTCGACCAGAAGGAGCGCGGTCGCACCGCCAGCCGCGCCAAGCACGGCTGACCTCGGCCGTTTCCGCAGTGATTTCGGGCACCTCGCATCCGCGGGGTGCCCGACGCGTTGGGGGGCGCGCCGAGCGCGACGCGCGGCTTGCGCCGCGGTACGGGGCTGCGATAGGGCGGAGAGCGAGGGGAGGGTAGGGAAAACCCTTCATTACGGAGGAGTAGTCCTCCAAATTGGCCGGTTCCCACTACCCTGCAATCACGTGGGTCCCGGCCGCACGGCGCGTCTCGGTGCCGTGATCACACCGTCGGGGACGCACTCGCTTGATCAGCGAACGGCCTTGTCGTGGAAGCCGGTTGACCGCATAGAGGGGCAGCTGTCTCCGCCGGCCCGGGGTGCGTGGGCACGCCGATGGCACCCCCACATGACGGCCACGATAGCCGCAACCTCTTTTTTCGCTCCGGGTGTCCGCAATGCGGACGGTCGAGACCGATAGATGTGTAACAAGTCCGTTTCGCAGGGATCTTTCAGCAAACCCTTTGTCCGGATTTTGGAAGAAGTAGGCGACAGGTGTGATCGAACCGAGACCTTGTGAGTGTGGTCGGGGTCTGGCCCATGGCAGATAGTTAGGCGCGTAGAGCTCGGATCAACGGGCCATACGCCTTCAGGTGGCGTCGGCTTGCGAGCGCAGGGGGCACCAGCACTTTCTCCGTCCCAAGTGTCGGCAATGTGACTAGTGCTCCCTTTTGCGGTGAACCAATGGACTCATGAGGAGGAACCCATGCGCGGTGCCAAGAGCGCCAAGTGGGTCGCGATAGCCGCGGTTGTGGCGCTGGGAGCGACCGCCTGTGGTGGTGGCGGTGGCGACAAGGGCAGCGACAGCAAGGCCGCCGTCGACCCGGCCGGTAAGTTCTCGGTCGAGGTGGGCGAGCCGCAGAATCCGCTGCAGCCGGCCAACACCATGGAGTCCAACGGCAGCATCGTCATCAAGTCGCTCTTCTCGCAGCTCGTGAGCTACGACGACAAGGGCAACATCGTCAACGTGAACGCCCAGTCGGTGGACACGAAGGACAACAAGACCTACACGGTCAAGCTGAAGTCGGGCTGGAAGTTCCACGACGGCACCCCGGTGACCGCCACGTCCTACGTCAAGGCGTGGAACTGGGCCGCCGCCCCGGCGAACAAGCAGACCAACAGCTTCTGGTTCTCCGACATCGCGGGCTACGACGACGTCGCCCCGGCGAAGGGCAAGCCGAAGGCCACGACGATGTCCGGTCTGAAGGTCGTCGACGACAACACCTTCACGATCACGCTCTCCAAGGCGATCCCCTACTACGTCTACAAGCTCGGCTACGAGGTCTTCTCGCCGCTGCCCGAGTCCTTCTACAAGGACCCGAAGGCCGCGGGCGAGCACCCGATCGGCAATGGCCCGTACAAGTTCGTCAGCTGGTCGCACAAGAAGCAGATCGAGGTCGCCAAGTTCGACGGCTACCAGGGTCCGGACAAGGCCAAGAACGGTGGTGTGATCTTCAAGAACTACACCAACCTGGAGACGGCCTACGAGGACCTGAAGTCGGGCAACGTCGACGTCCTGCGTCAGATCGCCCCGAAGGACCTGCCGGTCTACAAGTCGGACCTCGGCAGCCGCGCGGTGGACAAGGCGTACTCGGCGATCCAGACCATCGCGCCGGCCTTCTACACCAAGCAGTGGAAGAACATCAACCCGAAGGTCCTGCAGGGCCTGTCGATGGCGATCGACCGCGCCACCATCACCAAGACGGTGCTCCAGGGCACCCGCGAGCCCGCCACCGGCTGGGTCGCGAAGGGTGTGCTCGGCTACGAGCCGAACGTCGGCGGTGACGTCTTCACGTACAACCCGACCAAGGCCAAGCAGCTCATCAAGGACGGCGGCGGCGTTCCGGGCAACGCCATCACCATCCAGTACAACGCGGACGGCGGTCACAAGGAGTGGGTGGAGGCGGTCTGCAACTCGATCACCAACGCCACCGGCGTCAAGTGCGCGGGTGACTCCAAGGCCGACTTCCAGGCCGACCTCAACGCGCGTGACGCCCAGCAGGTCAAGTCCATGTACCGCAGTGGCTGGGTGCTCGACTTCCCGATGAACGCCAACTTCATCCGTGACCTGTACGGCAGCAAGTCGGACGGCAACCAGAGCGGCTTCTCGAACAAGAAGATCGACGCCGACATCGCCGCGGCCGACACCGCCAGCTCGCTCGCGGACTCGGAGAAGAAGTACCAGGACATCGAGAAGGAGCTCGTCAACTACATGCCGAGCATTCCGCTCTGGTACTACAAGGTCAACGCGGGCTACTCGGACAAGGTCACCGGCGTCGCGTACGCCCAGGACGGCGACCCGATCCTGACCGGCGTTCAGGTCAAGAAGTAACCGCAATCAGCCCGTGATCCCGGGTGCGGCGCCGCCTCGTGCGCCGCGCCCGGGGGGACGGCAGCGGCCGGGGGGCCCTTTCCACGCGCATCGTTCAGGGGTGCGCGGGGAAAGGGCCCGTCGGCTGTCGTCGTAGTAACTACATGGAGGCACGATGGGGCGCTACGTCGCACGACGACTGCTCCAGATGATCCCGGTCTTCATCGGGACAACCCTGCTGATCTTTCTCATGGTCTACGCCCTGCCCGGCGACCCCGTGCGAGGCCTGTTCGGCGACAAGGGCGGAAGCCCTGCCGTCATCGCCTCACTGAGACATCAGTACGGCCTGGACCAGCCGATCCTGGTGCAGTACTACCACTACATGAAGGACATGATCCTTCACCTCGACTTCGGCACGCAGATCGCGAGCGGCCGCCCCGTCACGGACGTGCTCGGCGAGGCGTTCCCGGTGACCCTCCGTCTTAGCGGGCTGGCCTTCGCCATCGAGTTGGTCCTGGGCATGGCCCTGGGCATCTGGGCGGGCCTGCGTGCCGGGCGGTTCGCGGACAACGCGATCCTGCTGGTCTCGCTGCTGCTGATCTCCGTTCCGGTGTTCGTTCTCGGCTTCATCCTGAAGGTCGTCTTCGCCTTCCAGCTCAACTGGCTGCCGCCGAACGTGAACGACTCCACGAACTACAACGAGTTGCTGATGCCGGCGTTCGTCCTCGCGACCGCCTCGCTGGCCTATGTGACCCGGCTCACCCGTACGTCGGTCGCCGAGAACCTGCGCGCCGACTACATCCGTACGGCCGTCGCCAAGGGCCTGCCCCGGCGTCGTGTGGTGGGTGTCCACCTCATGCGCAACTCGCTGATCCCCGTGATCACCTACCTGGGCACCGACATCGGCGCGCTGATGGGCGGAGCCGTCGTCACCGAGGGCCTGTTCAACATCCAGGGCATCGGCGGCACGATCTACCAGTCCATCGTGCGCCGCGAGGGCACCACGCTCGTGGGCCTGGTGACCATCCTGGTCTTGATCTTCCTCCTCGCCAGCCTGCTTGTCGACCTGCTTTACGCGGTCCTGGACCCGAGGATTCGCTATGCCTGACGTGACCAAGACCGACGTCCAGACGGCGGTGGCGACCGACGACGGGGCCACCCCGGTGGCGGTCCCCGCGACCAAGCCGGAGAAGTCCCGCAGCCTGTGGGGCGACGCCTGGAACGACCTCCGGCACAGCTGGATCTTCGGTGTCTCGGCGGTGCTGATCGTGCTGCTGCTGACCATCACCTTCTTCCCGGGGCTGTTCACCGACACCGACCCGATCAAGGGCGACCTGGCCAAGCACTTCCTGCAGAAGCCGAAGTTCGGCCACGTCTTCTCCGCGGACTGGCTGGGCTACGACCAGCAGGGCCGCAGTGTTTACGCCCGTACCATCTACGGCACCCGGGCCTCCGTGGCCGTGGGCTTCGGCACCACCCTCGCGGTGACGGTCGTGGGCGGCCTGATGGGCATGATCGCCGGATACTTCGGCGGCATCGTCGACTCGATCCTGTCGCGTCTGACGGACGTCTTCTTCGGCATCCCGTTCCTGCTCGCCACCATGGTCGTGCTGACCTCCTTCCCGGACCGCACGACCTGGGTCGTCATCGGCGCGCTGGCCGCCTTCGGCTGGACGCAGATCGCCCGTGTGATGCGTGGCGCGGTGATCACCACCAAGCAGGCCGACTACGTGCACGCGGCCAAGGCCCTGGGCGCGAGCACCCCGCGGATCATGTTCCGGCACATCCTGCCGAACACCCTCGCCCCCGTGATCGTCGTCTCCACCATCTCGCTCGGTGTCTACATCTCCGCCGAGGCGACCCTGTCCTTCCTCGGACTCGGCCTCAACGGCGTGTCCTGGGGCAACGACATCTCGGACGGCGGCAACCAGATCCGCGTGGCGCAGTGGATCATGCTCTATCCGTCGATCATGCTCAGCATCACGGTGCTGGCGTTCATCATGCTCGGTGAGGCCGTCCGTAACGCCCTCGACCCGAAGCTGCGCTGAGGGAGGCGTACGTGACCATCATCGAAGACTCCGTCCCGGTGCCCGCCCCGCGTAAGGGCGGCACCGACGACGGGCCGCTGCTCGAAGTGCGTGACCTGCACGTCGAGTTCCACACCCGCGAGGGCGTGGCCAAGGCGGTCAACGGTGTCAACTACAGCGTCAGTGCGGGCGAGACGCTCGCCGTGCTCGGCGAGTCCGGCTCCGGCAAGTCCGTGACCGCGCAGGCGATCATGGGCATCCTCGACATGCCGCCGGCGAGGATCCCGCAGGGTGAGATCCTCTTCCGCGGCCAGGACATGCTCAAGATGTCCGGCGAGGAGCGCCGCAAGATCCGCGGCCAGAAGATCGCCATGATCTTCCAGGACGCGCTCAGCTCGCTCAACCCGGTCCTGTCCGTCGGCTACCAGCTCGGCGAGATGTTCCGGGTGCACCAGGGCCTCTCCAAGAAGGAGGCCAAGGCCAAGGCGATCGAGCTGATGGACCGGGTGAAGATCCCGGCCGCCGCGGCCCGCGTGAACGACTACCCGCACCAGTTCTCGGGCGGTATGCGCCAGCGCATCATGATCGCGATGGCGCTGGCCCTGGAGCCGGACCTGATCATCGCGGACGAGCCCACCACGGCGCTCGACGTGACGGTCCAGGCCCAGGTCATGGACCTGCTCTCGGACCTTCAGCGCGAGTACAACATGGGCCTGATCCTGATCACCCACGACCTCGGCGTCGTCGCCGACGTCGCGGACAAGATCGCCGTGATGTACGCGGGCCGGATCGTGGAGCGCGCCCCGGTCCACGAGCTGTACAAGCGCCCCGCGCACCCGTACACGCGGGGTCTGCTGGACTCGATCCCGCGCCTGGACCAGAAGGGCCAGGAGCTGTACGCGATCAAGGGGCTGCCGCCCAACCTGCTGCGCATTCCGACCGGTTGCGCCTTCAACCCGCGCTGCCCCAAGGCCCAGGACATCTGCCGTACGGACGTCCCGGGGCTGCTCCCGGTCAGCGAGCAGGACGGCACCGAGCTGGTCGGCCGCGGTTCGGCCTGCCACTTCTGGAAGGAGACGATCCATGGCTGAGCTCAGCAAGAACGACGAGCAGGAGGCCACCCCGAACGTCTCCGAGGTGGAGGTCGTCGACGCCCACTCCGAGGCGGAGGCGGTCGCCGCGATCGAGGCGCCGGTGGACCGTGGCGAACCGATCCTTCAGGTGCGCAACCTGGTGAAGCACTTCCCGCTCACCCAGGGCATCCTGTTCAAGCGGCAGGTCGGCGCGGTGAAGGCCGTCGACGGTGTCTCGTTCGACCTGTACCAGGGTGAGACGCTGGGCATCGTGGGCGAGTCCGGCTGCGGCAAGTCCACCGTGGCCAAGCTCCTGATGAACCTGGAGCGGGCCACCGCGGGCGAGATCTTCTACAAGGGCCAGGACATCACCAAGCTGTCCGGGCGCGCCCTGAAGGCCGTGCGCCGCAACATCCAGATGGTCTTCCAGGACCCGTACACCTCGCTCAACCCCCGTATGACGGTGGGCGACATCATCGGTGAGCCCTTCGACATCCACCCCGAGGTGGCTCCGAAGGGCGACCGGCGACGCAAGGTCCAGGAACTGCTGGACGTGGTCGGCCTCAACCCCGAGTACATCAACCGCTACCCCCACCAGTTCTCGGGCGGTCAGCGTCAGCGCATCGGCATCGCCCGCGGTCTCGCGCTCAACCCCGAGATCATCATCTGCGACGAGCCGGTGTCGGCGCTGGACGTGTCGGTCCAGGCGCAGGTCATCAACCTGATGGAGCGGCTCCAGGACGAGTTCAACCTGTCCTACCTCTTCATCGCGCACGACCTGTCGATCGTCCGGCACATCTCGGACCGGGTCGGCGTGATGTACCTCGGCAAGATGGCGGAGATCGGCAGCGACGAGCAGATCTACGACCACCCGACGCACCCCTACACCCAGGCGCTGCTGTCGGCCGTCCCGGTGCCGGACCCGGAGGCCCGTGAGCACCGCGAGCGGATCATCCTGACCGGTGACGTGCCGTCCCCGGCCAACCCGCCGTCGGGCTGCAGCTTCCGCACCCGTTGCTGGAAGGCCCAGGACAAGTGCTCCGTGGAGACCCCGATCCTCGCGGTGCCCCAGGTGTTCATGGGCGTGGACTCGCCGGCGGCCCATGAGTCGGCGTGCCACTTCGCCGAGGAGAAGGACGTCGTGCACGCGGCCTGAGCGCCAAGCGTCCCGTGATCGACCGGCCGGTTCCCGGCACCGCCACCGCGGTGCCGGGAACCGTCTTTTTCGGGTGAAGGAGGATCGGGCGGGGAAAGATCGGGCGAGGACCGGGTGGGGGAAGATGCTGCATCACGTCGAACTGTGGGTACCGGACCTGGAGCGCGCGGTCCGCTCCTGGGGATGGCTGCTGGAGCGCCTGGGCTGTGAGCCGTACCAGGAGTGGCCGCAGGGCCGCAGCTGGCGCAGGGGCGAGACCTATCTCGTCGTCGAGCAGTCGCCCGCGCTGAAGACGGACTCCCACGACCGCCTGCGCCCCGGCCTGAACCACCTCGCCTTCCACGTGCCGGACCGCACCGAACTCGACCGGCTTGTGGCCGAGGCACCCCGCCACGGCTGGTCCCCCCTCTTCCCGGACCGCTATCCGCACGCGGGCGGCCTGGAGCACTGCGCCGCGTATCTGGAGGACGCGGACGGCTTCGAGGTGGAGTTGGTGGCGCGCGGCTGACGCATGTCGCGCCTGACCCATGTCGCGCCTGACACGTATCGGGCTGACACATATGGGTGTGCGATCCCACGTACGGGTGGGCTGAATGTGCGGTATGCGCCTTAGCGGTCGATATTGGCCGGTAATGGAACAGCGCCGCGGCGCTGGCGGCAGCGCACTCTGGGAGGCACTCCATGCGTGGAGCGACGCACGCCAAATGGGCCGCCGGCGCGGCGGCGGTGGCCCTCGTGGCGACCGCCTGCGGTGGCGGGGGCGGCGGGGGTGGCGGCAGTGGCGGCGCGTCCGGAGTGCTCAGTTCCTCCTGGGGAGATCCGCAGAACCCGCTGGAGCCGTCCAACACCAACGAGGTGCAGGGCGGCAAGGTCCTCGACATGATCTTCCGGGGTCTGAAGCGGTACGACGCCAGGACCGGTGCGGCCCAGAACATGCTGGCGCAGAAGATCGACACCTCGGACTCGCAGAACTTCACGATCACCGTCAAGGACGGCTGGAAGTTCAGCAACGGAGAGCCCGTCACCGCCCGGTCCTTCGTGGACGCCTGGAACTACGGGGCCGGTCTCAAGAACAACCAGAAGAACGCCTACTTCTTCGGGTACATCGAGGGCTACGACAAGGTCCACCCCGAGACGGGAACGCAGAGCGCGGACACGCTGTCGGGGCTGAAGGTCACCGGCGCCCACACCTTCACCGTCAAGCTCAACCAGAAGTTCTCGACCTTCCCCGACACCCTCGGCTACGTTGCCTTCGCGCCGCTGCCCAAGGCGTTCTTCAGCGACCACGCGGCCTGGCTGAAGAAGCCGATCGGCAACGGGCCCTACACCGTCGACTCGTACGCCAAGGGCTCGATGATGTCCCTGCGGAAGTGGGACGCGTACCCGGGGACGGACAAGGCGCAGAACGGCGGGGTGGACCTGAAGGTCTACACGGACAACAACACCGCCTACACCGACCTGATGGCGGGCAACCTCGACCTCGTCGACGACGTGCCCGCCGCCCAGCTCAAGAACGTGAAGAGCGACCTCGGCGGCCGGTACATCAACACCCCGGCCGGCATCATCCAGACCATCGCCTTCCCGTTCTACGACAAGGCCTGGGACAAGAGCGGCATGGAGAACGTCCGCAAGGGCCTGTCCATGGCGATCAACCGGGACCAGATCACCAGCACGATCTTCCAGAAGACCCGCACCCCGGCCTCCGACTGGACCTCACCGGTGCTCGGCGCGGCCGGCGGCTTCCAGGACGGCCTGTGCGGCGCCTCCTGCCGGTACGACCCCGCGCAGGCGAAGAAGATGATCCAGGACGGCGGCGGACTGCCCGGCGGCCAGATCAAGATCTCGTACAACGCGGACAGCGGCTCCCACAAGGAGTGGATCGACGCCGTCTGCAACTCCGTCAACAACGCGCTGGGCAACGACAAGGCCTGCGTCGGCAACCCCGTCGGCACCTTCGCCGACTTCCGCAACCAGATCGGGCAGCACAAGATGCCGGGTCCGTTCCGGGCCGGCTGGCAGATGGACTACCCGCTCATCCAGAACTTCCTTCAGCCGCTGTACTACACGAACGCCTCCTCCAACGACGGCAAGTGGTCGAACAAGGACTTCGACAAGCTCGTCGACCAGGCGAACGCCGAGACCGACAAGGCCAAGGCCATCCAGCTCTTCCAGCAGGCCGAAGGGGTCGTACGGGACAACATGGCCGCCATCCCGCTCTGGTACCAGAACGGCAGCGCGGGCTACTCGGACAGGATCTCGGGCGTGGCGCTCAACCAGTTCAGTGTGCCCGTCTACAACGAGATCAAGGTCAGCTGAGCCGTCCACGGGGCCAGGGCCTGTCATTTGGATCAGGCCTGGGCCGCGGGGTCTGGCACGCACATCTGCGGCGTTGTCGTCGGTCAACGACGCTCCGCGTCGCCTCCCTCCTCCGCCTTGCAGCTGCACGCACCAGACCCCGCTCACCGGCACTGATCAAGCCCCGCCTCCTGAAATCACCTGATCCAAACGACAGGCCCTAGCGCCGGGTTGCTGAAGCGAACCCGGGCGTGGGCCCCGTACTACCTCCGGAGCCCTCATGGGACGGTATGTGATCCGGCGTCTGCTCCAGATGATCCCGGTCTTCATCGGCGCCACGCTCTTGATCTTCCTGATGGTGAACGTGATGGGCGACCCCATCGCGGGGCTGTGCGGCGAGCGGCAGTGCGACCCCGCCACCGCCGCCCAGCTGCGCAAGGAGTTCGGCCTCGACAAGCCGCTGTGGCAGCAATACCTCACGTACATGGGCAATGTCTTCACCGGCGACTTCGGCACCGCCTTCACCGGGCAGCCGGTCACCGAGCTGATGGCGACCTCCTTCCCCGTCACCATCCGGTTGACGATCGTCGCGATCCTCTTCGAGATCGTCATCGGCATCCTGCTGGGCGTCGTCACCGGGCTGCGCCGCGGCAGGCCCGTCGACACCGGTGTCCTGCTGCTCACCCTCGTCGTCATCTCGATCCCGACCTTCGTCACCGGATTGCTGCTGCAACTGCTGCTCGGTGTCGAGTGGGGCTGGATCAGGCCCTCGGTCTCCACGGACGCCGCCTTCGGCGAACTGATCGTGCCCGGACTGGTCCTCGCCTCCGTCTCCCTCGCCTACGTCACCCGGCTCACCCGGACCTCCATCGCCGAGAACAAACGGTCCGACTACGTCCGTACGGCCGTCGCCAAGGGCCTGCCCCGGCACCGGGTGATCACCAAGCACCTGCTGCGCAACTCGCTGATCCCGGTGGTCACCTTCATCGGCACGGACATCGGCGCGCTCATGGGCGGCGCGATCGTCACCGAGCGGATCTTCAACATCCACGGCGTCGGCTACCAGCTCTACCAGGGGATCGTGCGGCAGAACACCCAGACCGTGGTCGGCTTCGTGACCGTCCTCGTGCTCGTCTTCCTGGTCGCCAACCTGCTCGTCGACCTCCTCTACGCCGTACTCGACCCGAGGATCCGCTATGCCTGAGCAGCTGCCGCCCTACCAGCGGGACGGCGCCATCGCCGCGACCGGCGCGGGCGGCGCCATGGACCTCGCCACGAGCGAGGGCGCCACCCTGGAGCGGACGCCCGGCGGTCCTGAGGGCACGGGCCCTCAGGAGAAGCCCAGGAGCCTGTGGTCCGACGCCTGGCGCGATCTGCGGCGCAACCCCGTCTTCATCGTCTCCGGGCTCCTCATCCTCTTCCTGGTCGTCATCTCCCTGTGGCCCTCGCTGATCGCCACCCAGAACCCCCTCACGTGCGACCTCGCCAAGGCCCAGGAGGGCTCGCAGCCGGGGCACCCCTTCGGGTTCGACGGGCAGGGCTGCGACGTCTACACACGGGTGGTGTACGGGACTCGCGTCTCGATCAGCGTCGGCGTCTGCGCCACCCTCGGCGTCGCGATCCTCGGCTCGGTGCTCGGCGGGCTCGCCGGGTTCTTCGGCGGAGTGGGCGACTCGGTCCTGTCCCGGATCACCGACATCTTCTTCGCGATCCCCGTCGTCCTCGGCGGCCTGGTCCTCCTCTCCGTGGTGACCAGCAACACCATCTGGCCGGTCATCGGGTTCATGGTGCTGCTCGGCTGGCCCCAGATCTCCCGGATCGCGCGCGGCTCCGTCATCACCATCAAGCAGAACGACTACGTCCAGGCCGCCCGCGCCCTCGGCGCCTCGAACTCCCGGCTGATGCTCCGGCACATCACCCCCAACGCCGTCGCGCCGGTCATCGTCGTCGCCACCATCGCGCTCGGCACCTACATCGCGCTGGAGGCGACGCTCTCCTACCTCGGAGTGGGCCTGAAGCCCCCCACGGTCAGCTGGGGCATCGACATCTCCTCGGCTTCCGCCTACATCCGCACGGCCCCGCACATGCTGCTGTGGCCCGCCGGCGCCCTCGCGATCACCGTGCTCGCGTTCATCATGCTCGGCGACGCGGTGCGCGACGCCCTCGACCCGAAACTGAGGTGACGGCCGTGCTGCTCGAAGTACGCGATCTGCACGTGGAGTTCCGCACCCGGGACGGGGTCGCCAAGGCCGTCAACGGGGTCGACTACGGCGTGGACGAGGGCGAGACGCTCGCCGTCCTCGGCGAGTCCGGCTCGGGCAAGTCCGTCACCGCGCAGGCCGTTATGGGCATCCTCGACATGCCACCCGGGAGGATCACCGGCGGCGAGATCCTCTTCCAGGGGCGGGACCTGCTGAAGCTCAGGGAGGACGAGCGGCGCAAGGTCCGCGGCGCCGAGATGGCGATGATCTTCCAGGACGCGCTGTCCTCCCTCAACCCCGTGCTCAGCGTCGGCGACCAGCTCGGCGAGATGTTCACCGTGCACCGGGGGATGTCCCGCAAGGACGCCCGCGCCAAGGCGATCGAGCTGATGGACCGGGTGCGCATCCCGGCCGCCGCCGACCGGGTGCGCGACTATCCGCACCAGTTCTCCGGCGGTATGCGCCAGCGCATCATGATCGCCATGGCGCTGGCCCTGGAGCCCGCCCTGATCATCGCCGACGAGCCGACCACCGCCCTCGACGTGACCGTCCAGGCCCAGGTCATGGACCTGCTCGCCGAGTTGCAGCGCGAGCTCGCCATGGGGCTCATCCTCATCACCCACGACCTCGGCGTCGTCGCGGACGTCGCCGACCGGATCGCCGTCATGTACGCGGGCCGGATCGTCGAGTCCGCGCCGGTCCACGACATCTACAAGGCCCCCGCCCACCCGTACACCAAGGGCCTCCTGGAGTCGATCCCGCGCCTCGACCAGAAGGGCCAGGAGCTCTACGCGATCAAGGGCCTGCCGCCCAACCTGATGCACATCCCGCCCGGCTGCGCCTTCAACCCGCGCTGTCCGATGGCCCAGGACATCTGTCGCACCGAGGTGCCGCCGCTGTTCGAGGTGGACCGTGAAGGCGCGGACCAGGAGGCCGGGGCCCGCACCAGCGCCTGCTTCTTCTGGCGGGAGTGCCTCGATGGCTGAGGCGATTCTGGAGGTCAGCGGCCTGGTCAAGTACTACCCGCTGACGCGGGGGATCCTCTTCAAGAAGCAGATCGGCGCGGTCAGGGCCGTCGACGGAGTCGACTTCGAACTCACCGCGGGCGAGACCCTCGGCATCGTCGGCGAGTCCGGCTGCGGCAAGTCGACGGTCGCCAGGATGCTGGTCAACCTGGAGAAACCGACGGACGGGACGATCAAGTACAAGGGCGAGGACATCACCAAGCTGTCGGGCAAGGCGCTCAAGGCCGTACGCCGCAACATCCAGATGGTCTTCCAGGACCCGTACACCTCGCTCAACCCGCGCATGACCGTCGGCGACATCATCGGGGAGCCCTACGAGATCCACCCCGAGGTCGCGCCCAAGGGCGACCGCAGGAGACGCGTCCAGGACCTGCTGGACGTGGTCGGCCTCAACCCCGAGTACATCAACCGCTACCCGCACCAGTTCTCCGGCGGTCAGCGCCAACGCATCGGCATCGCAAGGGGGTTGGCGCTGCGCCCCGAGATCATCGTCGCCGACGAGCCCGTCTCCGCCCTCGACGTCTCGGTGCAGGCGCAGGTGATCAACCTGATGGAGCGGCTCCAGGACGAATTCGACCTGAGCTACGTCTTCATCGCGCACGACCTCTCCATCGTGCGGCACATCTCCGACCGGGTCGGCGTGATGTACCTCGGACGGATCGTGGAGACCGGCAGGGACGCCGAGATCTACGACCACCCGACGCACCCGTACACGCAGGCCCTGCTCTCCGCCGTGCCCGTACCCGACCCGGAGGCCCGCGAACGCCGGGAGCGGATCATCCTCGCCGGAGACGTGCCCTCCCCGGCGAACATCCCCTCCGGCTGCCGCTTCCGCACCCGCTGCTGGAAGGCCCAGGAGCGCTGCGCGCTGGAGGTGCCGCCGCTCGCGGTGCCCGCGGAGTTCCGCTTCGTGGTGGGCCCGGCCGCGCACGACTCGGCCTGTCACTTCGCGGAGGAGAAGCGGGTCGTACCGCCGGAGGAACCGCCCGAGCGGACGGCATAACCCCGCAAATGCTGACGAACTTCGTTAACACGCAGGCAACTTGGTCGAAGCGGCACCGATATACGGACGCGTCAAGGTAATCAGCGTACGGCCGTGCGGGTGCCGTAGATGGGCCGGGGCGCGCCATGTCGCCCCGGCCCGTCGCACCTTTTTGCGCCTAAACCGGCGCCGCTCTCGCGGACCTGGCTGATGTCTCGTCGGGGTTCCTCAATTGATGGTTGCGGTGCTCTGTGGAATTTTTTCCGCTCAGCCCAGTTTCAGAGCGCGCCGAAGGAAGTCCACCTGGAGCAGGAGCAGGTTCTCCGCGACCTGTTCCTGCGGGGTCATGTGGGTGACGCCCGACAGGGGCAGCACCTCGTGCGGGCGGCCCGCGGCCAGGAGCGCCGAGGAGAGCCGCAGGGCGTGCGCGACCACCACGTTGTCGTCCGCGAGGCCGTGCACGATCATCAGCGGACGGTGCGGCTCGGCGGGCGCGGACAGGCCGTCGTCCGTGATCAGCGAGCTCTTCGTGTACGCCTCCGGGGCCGCCGCCGGATCGCCGAGGTAGCGCTCCGTGTAGTGGGTGTCGTACAGCCGCCAGTCGGTGACCGGGGCGCCCGCGATGCCCGCGTGGAAGACGTCGGGGCGGCGCAGCACGGCGAGCCCCGCGAGCCAGCCGCCGAACGACCAGCCCCGGATCGCCACCCGGGACAGATCCAGCGGGAACCGCTCCGCCAGGCCGTGCAGCGCGTCGATCTGGTCGTCGAGGGTGAGCGTGAAGTCGTCGCGGACCGCCTTCTCCCAGGCGGGGGAGCGGCCGGGGGTGCCGCGGCCGTCGGCGACGACCACCGCGAAGCCCTGGTCGGCGAACCACTGCGAGGTGAGGTGCGCGTTGTGCGCGGCCAGCACCCGGGGGCCGTGCGGACCGCCGTAGGGGTCCATGAGGACGGGGAGGGGAGTGACACCGTCGTAGTCAGTAGGCATAAGCAGGGCGCATGAGATTTTCCGTGCGCCCCCCTCGGTGAGCGTCACGCGCGGGGACAGACCGGGATTTTCGGCATATGACGTGACAGTCGCCGCCCTCTTTCCGTCCCGCAGCACCTGCACCTGGGCGCCCGGGCGGTCCGGCACCGAGGAGACCAGCACGGTCACGCCCCCGCCGCGCACCGCCGCGTGCACGCCGGGTTCCTGGGAGAGGCGCTCGACACCGAGCTCGTTGACGCGGTAGACATGCACCTCGCCCGTCTCCGGGGCGGTGGCCGCCTCTCCGGCCGACGCCGAGACCAGCACGTCGTCGTCCGAGACGTCCAGCACCGCGCGCACATGCAACTGCGCTCCCGTGAACGGGCGTTCGCCGAAGGCCAGGACCCGTGCACCGCCCTCGTCGGCGATCCGTACGAGCTGTCCCGCAGGGCTCCAGCACGGCACGCCAGGGAAAAGATCAAGCCATTGTCGATCTTCGTCGGCGTGCACCATCCGGGTCGCCCCGGTGTCCGGGTCCACGGCCAGGAACAGCTGGCTGCGCTGGTCCCGCGCCTGCACCAGAATCAGCGGCGCGCCCGCCGCTGACCAGTGCACATGCGCCAGATACGGATAGTGCGCCCGGTCCCAGACCACCTCCGTACGCACCCCGTCGAGGCTGACCACGAAGAGCCTTACATCCGCATTGTCCGTTCCGGCGGCCGGGTAGCCGACCTGCTGTGGAGCGCGTTCCGGTTGTGCGGGATCGGAAATCCACCAGCGCCGGACGGGCGCGTCGTCGACCCGCGCGACCAGCAGCCGGTCCCCTTCCGGAGACCACCAGAAACCGCGCGAACGCCCCATCTCCTCGGCCGCGATGAACTCAGCCAATCCATAGGAAACCGTCCCCGAATCCGCCCCGGACTCCGGCTCCGCGAGCGCCCGGTCACCCTCCCCCTCGGCGCCGATGACCCGCAGGGCGCCCCCGCGGACGTACGCGACGAGCCGTCCGTCGGGCGAGGGGCGCGGGTCGATCACCGGTCCCGGGACCCGGAGTTCACGTGCCGTACCGGCCCGCAGCTCCGCCGTGAAAAGCCGCCCTGACAAGGCGAAAGAGGCCAGCTCGACCGCCGTGTCCGTGGCATAGCCGACGATCCCCGCGCCGCCCTCGCGACTGCGCTCGCGGCGTGCCCGCTCCGCTGCCGACAGGTGCTCGGTGGCGCCGCCGAGCAGCGCCCGCGGGTCGGCCGCGACGCGTTCCTGCCCCTCGGTCACATCGAGGACCCACAGCTGATTCGCCCGGTCCGTACCGGAGGAGGACCTCAGGAACACCACCCGGGAACCGTCCGGGGAGACGGTGAACGCGCGGGGCGCGCCGAGGGTGAAGCGCTGCGTCCGGGCGTACCGGCGGGGGAAGGAAAGAGGCTCGGTCGTCATGCCTTGACCATATTGGCCATGCGCCCCCTTGTGCGGCCGTGCGCCGATCGATGCGCGCGTATGGATAGTTATGATCACTGGCGGTGTGTGGGTATGAACCCGCTGGCCGCTGTATGGATTTACCGACCCCCATGTCCGACCCCCCCATGTCCCTGGGATCTTTGGAGGTGAGCCGCCGTGGCACTCTCGATTTCGGCGGTGGTGCTGCTGGCGATCATCGTCGTCATCCTGGTCAGGAAGTCCGGGTTGAAGGCCGGCCATGCGGTCGTATGTGTCCTGTTCGGCTTCTATCTCGCCTCTTCGACGATGGCCCCCACGATCAGCGACCTGACGACGAACGTCGCGGACATGATCGGCAGCTTCAAGTTCTGACGGGTGCCGACCGAGCTTGTGGAGCCGAACTCCGCCCACTGCCTGTCCTGTTCCGCTGCTTTGTACTGCCTGGCTCCGTAAACTTGGCGGATCCAGGACAAGTGAAGGCTGAGGCAGCGGCGCGTGGACGGACACAGTGCGGATGATCGGCTCCGGAAGCTGGCGAAGGCGTCCCCCAACTTCGGGCGCCTGTACGGGTACCAGCCCCTCCTGGCCATCTACGGCTCGCAGGCGGAGCTCACGGTTCTGACGAACCCCAACGCCGCCTACGTCAGCGCCGGGCAGTTCGGCGAGGTGCTGGCCGAGGAGTTCGTCACCCGTACCGGCACTCGGGTCGAGGGCACCAGCCAGTTCGACCGCCTCAACGCACTTACGCGGGCAGGCGTGCTGGTCGGCTGGAGCCGTGACGCCTTCGACAGGCTCCGCCGAGGCCGCAACGACGCCGCGCACAACCACCTGTTCGACACGACGAAGGCACTCGAAGCGCTGAAGTTGTGCTGGCAGTTGGGTGATCTCTTCGACCGGGCCATGGGCGGCACGCGGACCGTGGGCGCGTTCGTCCCGCCGACCCTTCCGGCCGACGTGCAGTCGGCCGACCCCGAGGAGATCACGGAGCTCCAGGAGGCACTGGAGGGGCACCGCCGCGCGCTGGCGGAGTCGCGCGTGAAGCTGTCCGAGACCAGCGATCGCCTCGAAGCGGCGCGGCGGGCCCGCGAAGAGGCCGAGGCCCTCATCGCCAGTGCGGAGCGGACCAAAACCGCGTATGCCGAACAGATCGAGGAGTTGCGGACGCAGGTCTCGGAACTGCGGACTGCCCACCAGCAGCAGTACGACCGAGAGCGTGTCCAGCCCCGCAAGGTCGCCTCCGCCGCCCGTGACGCCATCGTGGAGCGCGCGCAGCGCCCCGCGCCGCTCAACGAGGTGCAGGCGCGGAAGAAGATCGACGCGATGCTGTCCAAGGCGGGCTGGCTGATCCAGGCCAGGGCGGACGCCAACCCGCTGGCGGGCAAGGGCGTCGCCATCGAAGAGTTCACCCTGGCCACCGGCCGTGCCGACTACGTCCTCTACGTGGACGGGAAGATCGTCGGTGTCATCGAGGCGAAGCGTGAGGGAACCCCGCTCGCCGGAGCCCTCGCCCAGAACGAGCGGTACGCGGCGGGTGTGCTCAAGGAGCACGCGATGGCCGTGTGGCGCCGGGAGGAACCCTTCGCGTTCCGTTACGCGACCACGGGCACGGAGACGTACTTCGTCAACCGGGTCGACCCGCATGCCCGTTCCCGTGAGGTCTTCGCCTTCCACCGCCCCGAGACCCTCGCCGCGTGGATGAAGCGGGCCGACGAGGATCCGGAGACGCCCACCTTCAGGGCGGCGCTTCGTACGAACATGCCGCTCCTGGAGACGCACGGTCTGCGCATGGCTCAGGTCAAGGCGATCACGGGCCTGGAGGACTCTCTGGCCGGCGATCGGCCGCGCGCCCTCATCCAGATGGCGACGGGCGCCGGCAAGACCTTCACGGCCGTCACGGAGACGTATCGCCTGCTCCGTCACGCGGGCGCCCGCCGGGTCCTTTTCCTCGTCGACCGCAACAACCTCGGCCGCCAGGCGCACGCGGAGTTCGACAAGTACCGCACGCCGGACGAGAACCGGAAGCTCACCGACCTCTACAACGTCGACATGCTGGGCCGCAGCGGGCTCCAGGACACCTCGTCCGTCGTGATCTCGACGATCCAGCGGATGTACGCCCTCCTCAAGGGGGAGGCGATCGCGGACGAGCCGGAGACCGAGGACCGGGAAGACAGCGAGGGCACGACGGTCTCGACGCTGGACGAGAGCTACACGACGGATGAGCCGATCACGGTCGAGTACACCCCGGACGTCCCGATCGAGTCCTTCGACGTGATCGTGATCGACGAGTGCCACCGCTCCATCTACGGCCTGTGGCGGGGCGTCCTTGAGTACTTCGACGCCCACCTCGTCGGCCTCACGGCCACGCCCACCCGTCAGACCAAGGGGTTCTTCGACAACAACATGGTCTCGCAGTACACGTTCGAGCAGGCCGTGGCCGACGGCGTCAACGTCGACTTCGACATCGTGCGCCTCAACACCGACCTGCGGGAGGACGGCGGCGCGAAGATCGAAGCCGGTACGACCGTACGTATCCGCGACCGCCAGACACGCGCCCAGCGCTACGAGGAACTCGACGAGGACTTCGAGTACACCGTCGCGCAGCTCGGCCGCACGGTGATCACCGAGGACGAGATCCGGGCCGTACTGACGACGTACAAGAACAACTGGCAACGGTGGTTCCCGGGGCGTGCCGATCTCCCCAAGACTCTCGTCTTCGCGGCTGGCGACGATCACGCCGACGAGGTGCTCAAGCAGGTGAAGGAGGTCTTCGGGCGGGGCGACGAATTCGCGAAGAAGATCACGTACAGGTCGAGGGAGAACGGGGACGACCCCGACTCCCTCATCAACGACCTCCGTAATTCGCCGAGGCTGAGGGTCGCGGTGACGGTCGACATGATCGCGACTGGTACGGACGTGAAGCCGCTCGAATGTGTGATCTTCCTCCGGTCGATCAAGAGCCCGGTGCTCTTCGAGCAGATGAAGGGGCGGGGTGCCCGCTCCATCGACCCGGACGAACTGAAGGCGGTCACGCCGGAGGCGGCGCCGGACCTGACGAAGGACCGTTTCGTCCTGATCGACGCGGTGGGCGTCACCGACTCCCCGCTGGTGGACGCCCGGCCGCTGATCCCGGCGGGCGAGAAGGGCATCTCGCTGGCGAAGCTCCTCGACAAGGCCGGCACCCGGTCGTTGACGGCGGACGAGGCGGAGACGCTGGGACGCCGCCTGGCCCGTATCGACCGCCAGCTCGGCGACGAGGAGAGGGCGCTGCTGGCCCAGACGTCCGGAGGCGCCTCCCTGGCCGACCTCGCGCGCCGAATCGCCGACGCGGTCGACGTGGACACCCAGGACCGAGCCCGCCACGAGGGCGGCCCCGAGCTCGCGCGGAAGCTGGTCCAGGACGCGATAGCCCCGCTGACCGCCCGCCCGGAACTGCGCAAGCTGATCCTTGAGATCCGCCACCAGCAGGACCTCACGTACGACGAGACGACGGAGGTACGGGTCACCGAGCTGCGGGAGATACCGCGCGAGGAAAGGGCCCGCAAGGAGCTCGCCGAGTGGAACACGCTGCTCGAAAAGGAACAGCGGGACGAGAACGCGGCGATCCGTGTCGCGCTGGGAAGCGGCTCGAGCCGCTTCACCCCGAGCGAGGCCCGGGACGCTCTCAGGGAACTCTCGGGCAGGATCCGCGCCACGAACCGTTCCTGGACGACGGGTGTCCTGTGGGACCACTACGAGCAGCTCGGTAAGGCCGCGGCCAGCCCCGGTAAGGAGGCGGGCCTCGGCGATCTCGTGCGGCTCATCCGCTACGAGCTCGGCGCCGACGACGAGCTGCGTCCGTACCGTACGGTGGTCGAGGAGCGCTTCGAGGGCTGGCTGCTGCGGCAGCGGCAGGCGGGCGTGGAGTTCACCGAGGACCAGCTGTGGTGGCTGGACCGCATAAAGAACGCCATCGCCGCCGACGTCGGCATCGAGCCGGGAGACTTCGGCCACGCGCCTTTCTCCGAGCGTGGCGGAGGCCGGGGCTTCATGCAGGCGTTCGGGGATAAAGGCAAGGCGTTGGAACTGTTGGATGAGCTGAATCAGGAACTGGCTTGAGTGTGAGCGTGGATGGGGAGAGGGAACTTCCGGCGGGGTGGGCTTGGGCGACCTTGGAGGATGTTGCTCAGTGGGGGAGCGGGGGTACTCCCAAAGCCACCGAGCCCGCTTACTACGGCGGTAGAATCCCCTGGGTCGTCATCGGAGATTTGAATGATTCGGTGCTTGTCCGCACCGAGCAGACCATCTCCGAGGACGGGCTAAGTAGTAGCTCAGCGAAGTGGGTTCCGCAAGATTCCGTCCTTATTGCGATGTATGGTGCCTCGATCGGCAAGCTTGGATTGCCAAGCAAGCCGGTTACTACCAATCAGGCCATAGCTCACGCCCTCCCCTATCGCGAAGTTATGGATAGGAAGTATCTGTTCTGGTACCTGCGTAGTCAGCGCACTGATCTCATTGGGGCGGGTAAAGGCGGGGCTCAGCAAAACATCAGCCAGACAGTGCTGAAGTCCTGGCCCATCACTGTGCCGCCGCTCGCGGAACAGCGCCGTATTGTCGAGGTCCTCGAAGAGCAGCTTTCGCGGCTAGACTCGGGGATCGCGACCCTCCGGTTGGCCCGCAGACGCCTTGATGGCTTGCGGAAGAGGATCCTGGTGTCGTCAGTTCCGGATGAGCTGCCCGCTTCCTGGGAGATGGCGACAGTGGAAGAAGCGGGAACTCTCGAACTGGGACGTGCGCGGCATCCCGATTGGCATCACGGTCCCGACATGCGCCCATACTTGCGTGTAGCCAACGTCTTCGAGGACCGAATCGACACCTCCGATGTCATGGAGATGGACTTCTCCGGGGTCTGGGAGAGGTACCGGCTGGAGCCTGGCGATGTGCTACTCAACGAAGGTCAGAGTCCCCACCTCGTAGGGCGCCCGGCTATCTATCGAGGAGTGCCGGAGGATGTTGCTTTCACCAACAGCCTGCTTCGATTCAAGGCCGGTGATGGCGTCCTTCCAGAATGGGCTCTGCTCGTTTTTCGGCGACACCTGCACGCAAAGCGGTTCATGCGTGAGGTGCGTATTACTACGAATATCGCGCATCTCTCTGCAAAGCGCCTGAAGACGGTCGAGTTTCCTATCCCTCCCGTGGAGGTGCAGGAGCAGCGTGTCCAGCGCTGTGAGGAATTGCTGAGCGGCGTGGCTGCCATGGAGCAGGAGGTTAGCAACGGTGTGAGGCGTGCCAACGCCTTGCGAGCAGCCTTGCTGAACCGAGCCTTCCGCGGAGGCTTGGTCGCACAGCAGCCTGATGACGAACCCGCTTCCATGTTCCTGGCACGAATTGCTGCCGAGCGCGCCGCGCAGCCGAAGGCCAGGCGCTCCCGCAAAGCGACAGCCGAGAAACTAGCCAAGGCACCCGCCCCCCGAGCCGCACCGCCAGAGCTCCTCGCCCCCGAACCAACCGCCACCCCCGCCCTCGCCGTACAGCAGGAGTTCGACCTGTGACCGCCCCCGCAGACCCCCAGCAGCCCGCGACGGAGCCGACCGAGACGGCCAAGGTTGCCGCCCAGACCAACACCCTGGTCTCCAAGCTGTGGAACTACTGCAACGTCCTCCGCGACAACGGCATGTCCACCATCGAGTACGTCGAGCAGCTCTCTTACCTGCTCTTCCTCAAGATGGTCGACGAGATCGAGAACGACCCGTGGGACGGGCGCGACATGAGCGCGATCGTCCCCGCCGATTACAACTGGCAGTCCCTCGTGGGCAAGCGCGGCGCCGAGCTGGAGCAGCACTACCGCGACACCCTTGAACACCTGGGCCGCCACCCCAACACCACCATCGGCACGATCTTCGCCGACGCCCAGAACCGGATCACCAAGCCCGCCCTCCTGGAGAAGCTGGTTGTCGAACTGATCGGCCGGGAGGAGTGGACCGTCAAGGGGACGGACCTCAAGGGCGACGCCTACGAAGGGCTGCTCTCCAAGGGCGCCTCGGACACCAAGACCGGCGCTGGCCAGTACTTCACGCCCCGCGCGCTCATCGACGCCATGGTCGACGTCACCCGGCCCGGCCCCGACGACACCATCACGGACCCGGCCTGCGGTACTGGCGGTTTCCTGATCGCGGCCCACTCCTACATCCGCGACCACCACAT
The DNA here is from genome assembly GCF_040634475.1 of Streptomyces sp. NPDC007095. NCBI lineage: Bacteria > Bacillati > Actinomycetota > Actinomycetes > Kitasatosporales > Streptomycetaceae > Streptomyces > Streptomyces sp. NPDC007095. Next base: position 27,100 of record NZ_JBEYFS010000010.1, on the reverse strand, counting down.
GAAGAAGATGTCGCTGGACGAGCGAAAGGCGTACGATAGCGGCCGCAAGATCTGGGGCAACGAACTCGTCACCGGCACTGCCCGTCTCGCCGCGATGAACATGCTCCTTCACGGCATCGGCAAGAGCGACGGGCCCAGCCTCATCCACGTCGGCGATGCCCTAGCCGACAAGCCCAGTGGCAAGCACGCCACCCTCGTCCTCGCGAACCCTCCCTTCGGCCGCAAGTCCGCGATTACCGTGATCGGCCAGGACGGCGACGTCGAGAAGGAGGACATTCAGTACGACCGTGACGACTTCACCGCCACGACCACCAACAAGCAGCTGAACTTCCTCCAGCACATCATGTCGCTCACGGCAGTCGGAGGGCGCGCCGCTGTTGTCCTGCCAGACAACGTCCTCTTCGAGGGCGGCGCCGGTGAGAAGGTCCGCCGCAAGCTTCTCGATGAGTTCGACCTCCACACCATCCTGCGGCTGCCGACCGGCATCTTCTACGCGGGAGGTGTGAAGGCCAACGTCCTCTTCTTCAACAAGAAGTCCCCGCGCGCTGACGGCAAGCCGCACACAACCGAGACCTGGTTCTACGACTTCCGTACTGGCCAGCACTTTACGCTCAAGCAGCGCCCGCTCACGCGCGCCCACCTGGACGTTTTCGTGGCGGCGTACCGCTCCGGCGAGCCCACGTCGTCCCGCGTCGAGTCCGAGGACGAGAACGGCCCGTTCAGGAAGTTCAGCTACGAGGACCTGATCGCTCGCGACAAGGTCAACCTCGACATCACGTGGATGAAGGACCCGGCTCTTGACGATGCCGACAGCGGGCTGTCGCCTGAGGAGATCGCCGAGGAGATCGTACGCGACCTCCAGTCCGCCTTGATCGAGTTTACGGCCATCGCCCGTGCCCTGGGCGGCGAGGTTGACGTACCGGAGGCCGAGGTCGAGTAGCCGACCCGCCGGTCAGTCTTCGGACGCGTACGACACGAAGTCGGCCCATGCCCCCGGCGTAAGCGCGAGCTGGGGGCCGGCGGTGTTCTTGGAGTCGCGGACGTGCACCATGCCCGGAGTGGTGGCGATCTCGACGCAGGAATCGCCGTCGGGGCCACTGCTGTAGCTGCTCTTGAACCACTCCAGTGCGGAGGTGGGCCTGGCAGTGGACTTGTGGATCATGTTTCTCCCAGCAGTTGCTCGATGAGGGTCAGCGACTCCCCAGGCGGGAGAGCCTGGGCCCGGATGGTGCCGTACCGCAGCTCAAGGAGGCGCAGCTGCCTCAAGTCGGAGACCGGACGACCGTTGAATGCGCCGTCGGAACGTCCGACAGCCGTGCCGTCCTCGAACTTCAGCACTTCGATCCTGCCGCTCATACCAGGATGCGCTCCACTGTCCATGGGCATGATCTGAAGGGTGACGTTGTTCAACCGTCCCACCTCCAGCAGGCGTTCGAACTGCTGTCGCCGCACCATTGTGCCTCCAACCTTGCGGTGGAGCGTCGCCTCTTCCAGGACGAACCCGAGGGCGGGCGCGGGCGACCGGTCGAAGACGGACCGTCGAGCCACACGGGCGGCAACCCGGCGCTCCAAGTCTTCCGGTGAGTAGGCCGGCTGCCACGATTCCAACAGGGCTCGCGTGTGCTCCGGCGTCTGCAACAGACCGGCGATGTTGCTGCTTTCGTACACCCCGATTTCGACCGCCCTGGCCTCCATCTGCGCCAGATCCCGCACCTTCTTCGGGTACCGAACCCTCTTCACGTCCTCCTTCATCGCCGAGAGCAACCCACCCGCCCTTAACACCTCGTCGGCCTTGTCCAGATACTCGGGCTGGGGAATCCTCTTCCCGCCCTCGATCTTGTAAACCATGTCCTCGCCGTACCCGACCGCCTTCCCGAACTCGGCGGCCCGCATCCCCACTGCTTCTCTCCGCAGCTTCAGCTGCCGCCCGACGGTCGCGACGACCGCCACACCCCAGTCGTCGTCCGGGTCCACCTCCCAACCCGGCTCGTCCGCCTCGCCCTTGAGTCGACCCTCGTCACCGTCCACCTGCTGCATCGCGCGCCCCTCCGTCGTACCACCGTGCCTCAACGCCCCTTACCCGTACGACCGTTCCGGACTGGCCGGACACCACCGGACAACGTCCGGACAGTCACCGTACGCATCGGCTTCGTCACTGTTCACGGTATGCGCACGCCGCCACGCTGAGTGACGTGAATCAAGAAACAGCCGTCTCCGAGGTCCACCCCGTCACCCCCATCCGTAACTTCAGCGTGCTCCTGTCGCCGACGCCACGCGGTGCCCGCCTCGGCCGTCTTCTCGCCACCGAGCAACTCCGTACCTGGGGACTCCCCATGGACCGGGCAGCGCACATCGTCGCCGAACTGGCGGCCAACGCGGCGACGCACGGGCGTGTCCCGGGCCGCGACTTCCGGCTCACGCTCTACGTCGTCGCCGACACTCTCCGGATCGAGGTCACCGACACCCGCGGTGACTGTCTTCCGTACGCCCGGCACTCCGCCCCCGATGCCGAGTCCGGCCGGGGTCTCGTCCTCGTCGACGCCTTGGCCGACCGCTGGGGCTGGGCGCCGGGGCCGCCCCCGCGCAAGACGGTATGGGCCGAGCTGGACCTCGTACCGGAACCCGGCCGTCCGTGCTCCGGCGCGACGGGCGGTCTTTCCCAAGAAACACAAGGGTGAAAGAACCCGACCAAACCCCACCTCCCACCGAATGTCCCGTTGGACCTCCGCTCCGACCTACATGGCCGAAACCCGTACGCACCGTTGAATGCGCATGTGAAGCCTCGGAAGATGGGCATGAGCGGATGACGCGATGCCGGTCTGTCTTGGCCGGTGGGACGGGGGTTGAGCGGTGCTGGTGGGTGGCGGCGCGGTCGTGAGTGGTGACCGATGAGGAACCGTGTGCAGGTCGCGCTCCAGATCATGCTGGCGCTGGTCGCCTGCTTACTCGGGATCGCCACCAACTACGCGACCAGCACCGACAAGGTTCCCTGGGCACTGGAGGCGATTCAGCGGTTCTCCGTTCCGGCCATCGGCGTGCTGATCGTGGCGCTTGTGGCCGGGCAAGTCGTCGTCTACCGGCTGGAGCATCCCGCGCCGCCCCGGAGCGAGTGGCCGACGGAGCGGGTTCCATACCCGGGTCTCGACGCGTTCGACGAGGACGAGGCAGCTGTCTACTTCGGCCGGGAGGCACAGGCAGCCGAACTGACGCGCAGGCTGCACACCACAGCGACCCACCCCGCGGAACGGTTCCTGGTGCTGGTCGGGGCGTCCGGGAGCGGAAAGTCCTCGCTGGTCAGAGCCGGGGTGATGCCCAGGCTTCGGGAGCGCCGCTGGACTGTCGTGCCGGCCTTCGTCCCCGGCCCTAATCCGCTGGGTGCCCTCGCGGCAGCTCTGGCGGCCGCCGCCGATGGGCAGGAACCGGCGAGCGCCGTACTGCGCAGGCTGCGCCAGGGGCCGGAAGCCCTGCGAGCTGAGCTGTCGCGGCTGCGTGGCGGCCGGTTCCGGCGGATACTCCTCGTGGTCGACCAGTTCGAGGAGATCGTCACTCTGGCGGGAGAGCGTGAACGCGCCCAGTTCCTCGAAGCGCTGAGTACCTGCGTGGAGCGGGACCCGGCGGTCCGTGTACTGGTCACCCTCCGGGTGGACCTGCTCGGCAGGCTCCTCGGCATCGGGCAGGCGGAACTCCTTCAGCACCCTGTCGTCATCGGCACCTTGGGCAGAGCGCAGCTCGTCGAAGTCGTGGAGCGCCCCGGGGCCCTCGTCGGCCTGGGCTTCGAGCCCGGAGTCGTCGACTCCATCGTGAGCGAGACCGGGACGGACGACACGTTACCGCTGCTCGCCTACCTCCTCCAGGAGTTGTATTTCGCCTCCGGCCCCGGCGAGACGGTGACCGAGGAGCTGTACCGGCGGCTCGGCGGAGTACCCGGCGCGATCGCGCGCCAGGCGGACAACACCGTGACCGAGCTCGGTGCGGGCGTGGGCATTGACGCCGTCCTTCGCGTCCTGCTCAGGTTTGTCACCGTCGAGGGGCAGGAGGTGGCCCGCCGCCATGTGCCGCTGTCCGAACTCGACGAACGGGACCGCCATGTCGTCGATGCCTTCGTCGAGGCACGGCTGCTGCGCACTGACGTCACGGGCGACGGCTCCGTAGCCGGCGGCGAGCCGTTTACGCAGGTGACGCACGAGGCGCTGTTCCGCCAGTGGGCCCCGCTGCGGCAGGAGGTCGAGGCACGGGCCGAACGACTCCGCGAGCGCGCCGAACTGGAGCGGTGGGCGGCCGACTGGGAGCGGGCCGGACGCAGCGACGACTATCTCCTTACCGGCGAACGCCTCACGGCGGCCCGGCGCTGGTTGGAAGCCCTGGAAGAATCCGGGCAGGCGTCCACACCCACCCGCGCGCTCGTCGAGTCCTCGCAGCGCCGCGACCTGACCTTCCTGAGCCAGGTCTCCGACAGTATCGGCCGTCAAGTTCTGCTGAGCGCGGAGAGCGAACCGGAGCGTTCCCTGCTGCTCTCGCTCGCCGCGCTGGGCGAGTGCGCGCCCACGCCCTCGGCCCGGCGTGGGCTGATGGCGGCGCTGGCGGCGAGTCACCTCCGCTCCCGGCTCGACGGACACACGGACACTGTCCGGCACATCGCCTGGTCCCCTGACGGGCGCATGCTGGCCACGGCGTCCAGGGACGGCACGGGCCGCGTTTACGACGCGCCGTCCGGACGTCCCTTGCTGGTGCTGCCGTACGACGGCGTCATGGTGGAGTCCGTTGCCTGGTCGCCCGACTCGGCGAGGCTTGCGACCGCCGGCCGTGACCGTGTCGTACGGATCTGGGATGCCGTCTCGGGGGAGCCGGTCCATCTGCTCACCGGGGCCGGGGATCTCAACAGACAGGTGGCCTGGTCGCCGGACGGCCGATATGTCGCTGCAAGCTCCAAGGACCGGAACGTACGGGTCTGGGAGGCCGACACAGGGCGGCTCGTACACGAACTGCACGGACACGGCGAAGATGTGTGGGGCGTGGCGTGGTCGCCGGACGGTAGCTGCCTCGCCTCCGCCTCCCACGATCAGACCGCGATCGTCTGGGACCTGACGACAGGGACGGCGGCCACCACGCTCACCGGGCACTCGGACTTCGTCGAGGGCATCGCTTGGTCGCCGGACGGACGGCACATCGCCACCGGCTCCGGGGACCACACCGCCCGCATCTGGGACGCCGGGACCGGTGATCTGCGCCTGTTGCTGCGAGGGCACACCGACTACGTGTGGAACCTGGCCTGGTCGCCGGACGGACGGATGCTGGCCAGCGCCTCCTCCGACCACACAGTGCGCATCGTCGACACCGAGAACGCCAAGGTCCTGGCGGTGTTGCGCGGCCACGCGGACGGCGTGTGGGGGGTCTCCTGGTCACCCTGCGGAACGATGCTCGCCACCAGTTCCACCGACGGCACCGGCATGGTGTGGGACCTGCGTCCGCGTGGCGCCGAGGTCGTCATGGTCGACGGACACCGAGGCCCGGTGAACCAGGCCACGTGGTCCGGCGACGGCGGCCGTTTCGCCACGGCCTCGGATGACGGCACCGTACGGGTGTGGGACGCGGTCACCGGCGTTCCTGCCGGACCGGTGACCGAGGTGGGGGACCGGGTCTGGGGCGTCGCCTGGGCGCCGCAGGGGGAACGGCTCGCGTTCGGCAGCAACGACGGCCTGTTCCGGATCGCAGACGCGCATGGCGGCACGCTTTTCGAGCGACAGGGCGAGGTCGTCGAGGGGTGCGCGTGGTCTTCGAACGGCGGCCGGATCGCCACTGGTGGCCATGACGGCGTCGTGCGTGTCCTGTCCGTGCCGGACGGGACCGAGCTGTTGAAACTGACGGAGCATCAGGACTGGGTGGGGCGCGTGGCCTGGTCGCCGAGCGGACGGCGGCTCGCCAGTTGTTCCGACGACCGTACGTGCCGACTGTGGGACATCGGGGAGGGGCGACAGTTCACGGTGCTACGCGGCCACGACAACTACGTGGAGGACGCGGCCTGGTCCCCGGACGAGGCGAGGATCGCCACCGCTTCCGGCGACTGGACGGCCGCCGTGTGGGACATCCTCACCGGACGGCGCATCGAGGTGCTGAGGGGGCACGAAGGACGGCTTCGCGCGGTCGCCTGGTCACCGGACGGACGGCACATCGCCACGGGCGCCGACGACCGCACCGTACGGGTCTGGTCCGCCACCACCTTTGAGGAGATCGCCGTCGTCGGTGTGCACCAGGACAAGGTGACGTCTGTTGCCTGGTCCCCGGACGGCACACGGCTGCTCACGGGATCGGTCGACGGGACAGCGCGGGTATGGAGGGCGGAGCCCGACCACGACCGGCTGGAGGCGACCGCCCGCGGAAGGGTCTTCCGTACCCTCACTCACGAGGAACGGCGGCAGCATCTGCTGCCGCTCGACCCCGTGTGACCGTGTGATCAGTAGGCCGGTTCGACCGTGAGCTCTTCGGTGCGAACCAGGTAGTCGTCCGGGTTCAGGCTCATGGCCTCGCGTTCGGGCGACGACCAGTACAGCGCGTTGCGCTCGGCGAAGGTCTCCGGGCCGTCGTACGAGATCAGCCAGACGAACTGGTTGCTCTCGCGGTCCACCCAAGCTCCTCCGATCGTGAACCCCAACTCCAGCCGCAGTGGAACGATTTCGCCCCGCCACCGCTCCACCCACTCGTCGAGCAGGCCGTCCCGGACGGTGTACGTGCGCAGTTGTGTGGTCTTCGGCATGGCAGACATCCTCTCCGAGCGGCGCAGCCCAGTACCACCGGAACCCGGGCGCCCGTGCTCCGGTGCGACGGGCGGTCTTTTCCAAGAAACACAAGGGTGAAAGAACCCGACCAAGCCCCACCCCTCCCGCACGCCGTGCAAACTCACCCGCGCGGGTGAACATCACCAACTCGACTGGATTCGGGACCGGTTGCCTGGCCTACGCTCGGCGCAACACAACCGCAGACATGCGACGGCCCCCGCCGGGACGGCAATCCCAGTGCGAGGGCCTGACCACCGAGGAAGTTAGGGCTTCCTGATGGACACGAAAAACCTTAGCGTGCCCCCGCATGCCCAGTCCCGTATTGCGGGCGACAAACACCGGAAGGGGCCCCACTCCGGCGGCCTCACCCACGACAACACCCGCCACACCACCCGTTTCACGGTGATCGGCAACCACCTCGCCCAGCACCCGGAGCTTTCAGGACTCGCGATCGGGCTGGCCGTCTACATCCAGTCGCTCCCCACCGGCGCCCGCGTCGACATCAAGACCCTCGCCGCCGCTTCCCCGAGGGCCCCACCCGTATCGCCGCCGCCCTGCGCGAACTCGAAGCCCACGGCTACCTGCGCCGCGCCCGCGAGCGCGTCCCCGGCGTCCGGATCGTCACCCGCACGGTCTCCTGCAACCAGCCCGGACGCCGTACCGGCCACGGGGCCGCCCTCGAACCCGCCGCACGGTCCGCACGGCTTCCGCAGCCCACCCCAGGGCATCCAAGGACGCGTGCACCCCGCAAACCCCTCCCCGCAGTACCGCACCCCGCCTGCCCCGCCCCCGCCCTCCTCCAGGCCGCCGCCGACCTCCTCGCGGACCTGCGCCGCGACGACCCCCGCCTGCTCCTCTCCACCTGCGACAGCGCCCACCTCGCCCCGGGCGTCGCCGCCTGGCTGGAGCGCGACGTCAGCCCCACCGCCGTACGCCATGCACTCACCAGCGACCTGCCGCCCGAAGGGCTACGACGTCCGGCCGCCTTCCTGGCCCACCGCCTTGCCGCGCAGCTGCCACCGCCGCCCCCGTTTCGTGCGCCCGCCCCGCCATCGGCCGTCCGGCACCCGCTCCAGACCTGCGACGGATGTGAGCGCGCCTTCCGGGCCCCCGAGCCCGGTCACTGCCGCGACTGCCGGGTCGCGGTTCCAGGGGCTGCCTGACACACGCTTGTTCCGGTACTCAGACCTTCAGGTCACTGGCTTTGCGACACGAAAGGCTTCGGGCCCCGCCATGACCGGCTCCCCCCTGGTGGACAGAAACTCCGCCGACGCGCCTCCGGCCTCTTCCCGAGGCCGGCTCGGCTGCCGCCCCGGCTCGATACTCTGGCGGGGGCATTCCCAGGAGGACACGATGAGCACCCAGTCTGATCACGGACACGAGCTGATCCCCCGTCCCGAGCACACCCCTGACGCCCTGCGCGCGGCTCTCGCGGTCGTCGATCCGGGCCGCCTGGAAGAGATGCAGGCCAAGAAGGACGAGGCATTCGCCAAGGCGGTCGAGTGGCAGTCACTCAGCCCCGTGCAGAGCTGGGTCCTGACCTGGGCCAGAGACATCGAGATCGCCCGCCGCCCCGATCTGTCCGCCCGTTACTCCCACGCGAAGAGCCATCTGGAACACGAAGATCAGGCCACCGCGCAGGAAGCGCTCCGAGAACTGACCTCTGTCCTGGACGAGGCCATGAAGGCAGTCCGCGCGTGAGCTGGAAGTGGGAGTACGCCTTCGGGGCGGAGGAAGCCGCTCGTACTGCTCCGGCCGACTTTCTCGCGAAAGTCGAAAGAAAGGCGGACGAACTGGTCAGGGCAGCCGAAGCCTTCCACGTTCACGGCCGGGCCCACGAAGGGGGTGACCCGAAGGGCGGCGACATCATCGTCCCCGGCGGGATGTTCACGTACCAGGTCGTCGTGCGGAGCGAGCGCGTCTACGTCGTTCAGATCACGTATCTGGGTTTCTGAGCCGTCGGCTCATCGGCACCCCGGAGGAGTGCGATCCGGAAACGGACGGGCCGGAATCGGCCACCTTCATCCGAGGCCTGCTTTCCGGCTTGACTGGCCCCCGTCCGGCTCGGGAATCGTGATCGTAGCGATAGCGACGAAGAGTTAAAACGGGGGTTACGCGTGGCCATTCCCAGACCGCAGACGCGCCAGTTCGAGGCGTTCATGACGAACCTGACGTACGCCCGGCGCATGGTCGAAGCGGGTCGGATGCTCACTCCGTTCCGGTCACCCACGATCGACATCGACGACTTCTACCGGGCGGCCTGGGTGCAGGCGGTCGGGGCAATCGATCACTGGCTGCACGAGGAAGTGCTACGCCGAGTCGCGGAGCTGGCGGGCAAGGACAGCCCCGACATGCCGTACCAGCTGCGCACCTACGAACTGCCCCTGTACCGGGTCGAGGAGGTGCGCCGGGGCGACGTGGCACTGGCCGAAGCCGTTGTCGAACACCTGCGCGACAAGCTCGCGGGCCAGGCGCTTCAGCACCCCGGAAAGATTTCCGAGGTACTCAAGCTCGTGACGGAGAAGAAGGTCTGGTACGAGGCGGCGGGGCGGATCAACGACTGGTTCCAGGGCCGTACCACCCTGAACGAGAAAAAGCTTCGCAGTCGCTATCTGGAGATCACTCAGCGGCGCAACAAGATCGCCCACGACGCCGACCTGATCGACGGCGATCTCAAGCAGCGCCGTCCGATCGACGAGGCCGAGGTCACCGACGCGATCGACTGGATCGAGCGGATCGCGCTTGCCATCGCCTACGTGCTCGACGACGAGGGATGACAGGGGGCCGGGGGAGGGCGGACGGTGGGCCGGGCGCCTCGTAGGGTGGGTTCCATGACGGAACTGCCCGACCGGCGTCTGCTCCTGGTGCACGCGCATCCGGACGACGAGTCGATCAACAATGGCGCGACCATGGCCAGGTACACGGCCGAGGGCGCCCATGTGACGCTGGTGACCTGCACCCTCGGCGAGGAGGGCGAGGTCATCCCGCCCGAGCTGGCGCATCTCGCGCCCGACCGCGAGGGCGGGCTCGGCCCGCACCGGATCGGTGAGCTGGCCGCCGCCATGAAGGAGCTCGGGGTCACCGACCACCGCTTCCTCGGCGGTCCCGGGCGCTTCGGCGACTCCGGGATGATGGGCCTGGAGCAGAACCACCGCGCGGGCGCCTTCTGGTCCGTCGACGTCGACAAGGCCGCGGAGTACCTGGTCGAGGTGATCCGCGAGGTCCGCCCCCAGGTGCTCGTCACCTACGACCCCGACGGGGGCTACGGACACCCGGACCACATCCAGGCCCACCGCGTCGCCGTGCGCGCCGTCGAGCTGGCCGCTGACCCCGCCGTCCGCCCCGACCTCGGCGCGCCCTGGGAGATCACCAAGGTCTACTGGAACCGCGCCCCGCGCTCCGTCGTCGAGGAAGGCTTCCGACAGCTGCGCGAGGCTCTGCCCGGACTGCCGTTCGAGCGCTCCGCCGCCGTGGCCGACGTACCCGGCGTGGTCGACGACACGGTGGTCACCACCGCGATCGACGGGACCGCGTACGCCACCGCGAAGGCCGCCGCCATGCGGGCGCACGCCACCCAGATCGAGGTGGCCGAACCCTGGTTCGCGCTGTCGAACGCACTCGCACAACCGCTGTTCACCACCGAGTACTACGAGTTGGTGCGCGGGGAGCGCGCGGGACCCGGTCGTGAGACCGACCTCTTCGCGGGGACCGGGCAGGGTTCCGCGGGGACCGGGCAGGGTTCCACGGGGACCGAGCAGGGTTCCACGGGGATCGAGCAGAGATCCACGGGGACCGAGCAGGGAAAGGCGGACGCGTGATGAGCATGTCGGGACAGCGGGGGAGCGCGCTCGCCCAGCCGCTGCCAAGGCCGTCGGCCGGACGGATCGTGGCCCACCTGGGCCTGTTCCTGCTCGGCGCGGTGGTCGGGGCCGCCGGGACGCTGGTGCAAGCCGCCTGGTTCCCGGGCGGGTTGCTGCTCGCCCTGGCGGGCGCGGCCGGGCTCTTCCTGGGCGGATCGCGGGCGACCGGTTCCCGGGCCGGCGCCGTCGCGCCCGCCGTGGGCTGGATGATCGCGGTCGTCCTGCTCACCTCCACCCGCCCGGAAGGGGACTTCTTCTTCGGCGCGGGATTCGGTTCCTACCTCTTCCTGCTCGGCGGGATGGCCGTGGCTGTGATGTGCGCCACGCTCGGTCTGGGGCGGCAACCGCACGGCTCCGTCGTCCGACTTGGGAAGTGACGTACCACTTCGCCGTACCGGACAGGTGCGGGTCCCGTGCGAATTTCCTGGGCGGGCGAGGTTTGCGCGCCGAATGCGGCCAGTATGGTGGTGCGCGCCGCCGAGCTGCCCGAGATGAGGTCGAGTAAACGGGCGGCGGAGCCAACCGGGAGAACCTGCCTTGAGTCGTGAAACTGACAGTTCGTCCTCCGGGCCCAACGGGCGCGGTGGAGCCGCGTACCCGTCGGGGACGCCCCCCTACGGGACCCCCACGGTTTCCGAAAACGGTGCCGACGTGGGCCGTTCGGCCGGCGGCACCCCGCCGGAGGAGCGCAAGACCGAGACCACGCTGACGACACGGATCCGGATCAACATCCCCGGATCGCGGCCCATCCCGCCGGTCGTCGTGCGCACACCGGTCGGGGACACCGAGTCGCCCGCCGAGTCCGCCGGTTCCGCGGGAGCCCCGGCGGAGGCGCAGCGTGCCGTGAGTGCGCCCGTGGCAGCGTCCACGGCCACCGAGACCTCGGCCGAAGCCGCCGCCGCGGGCGGTGCTCCGGCCAAGGAGAAGACCAGCGACTGGTTCGCACCCCGCAAGTCCGGTGCGCCGGGCGGCGGTGCGGGCGGCGGGTCCACCAATGGCGCGGGCCTGCCCGGCGGTTCGGGACCCACAGGTCCCGGGGCGCCGCAGGGCGCGGGCGCGCCGGGCGGCAACGGCACCGGCGGTACGCGTCAGGGTGCCCCCGGTGGCGCGAACGGCGCCGGTCCCCTGGGCGGCGCGGGCGGTGCCCGGCCCGGCGGGGCGAACGCGCCCCGCCCGGGGAGCGGCGGTACGAACGGTGCCGGGCTGCCCGGTGCCACCGGCGCCGGACCCGTGGCCCCCGGTCACGGCGGCGGCACCGGTTCCTTCGACGTCTCCGCGGCGCTGGGCAACACGGCCTCGTTCCCGGCCATAGGAAGCGACGGCCCGGGCGGCCCCGGTGGCCCGGGTGGCCCCGCGGGGCCGGGTGGCGAACCGCGCCGTGACGACCTCCCGTACTTCGCGGAGAACTTCTCGGAGAACGGCCGGGGCGGTCCCGCGGGGCCGACCGGCGGTCCGGTCTCCGGTGACGGCCCGTTGGCGCCGCCGGTCGGCCCGGGCGTGGCTCCGGGCAGCCTGGCCGCGGGACCCGGTGGCCCCGGTGGCCCCGGTGGTCGTGGCGTCCCCGGCGGGCACGGCGCGGCCGGCCTCGGTACGGGATACCCCGGTGGCGGCCTCAGCGACGACACCGCGATCCTCACCCCGCAGAAGCCCGCGCCCGATCCGGGCGGCCAGGGCTACGGCGGCCCCGTGGACAACGTCTCCGGGCACACCCTGACCAGCGGCGTCCCCGTCGTGCCCGCCGCCCAGAACTCCCCGTTCGGGCCGGGCGCGCACACCGACGGACCGCTGCCGCACACCCCGCCGAAGACGCCCGAGCCGGCCCCGAAGCCCGCCGCCTCCTCGAAGAAGCCGGCGAAGAAGAAGGGCCGCAGCAAGCTGACGCTCCTGGGCGTCGGCGTGGTGTTCATCGCCGGTGCCGTCTACGGCGCTGGGCTGCTGATGAACCGCTCGGACGTCCCCAAGGGCACCACGGTGCTCGGCGTCGACATCGGCGGCGGCACCCGCGACGAGGCCGTCAAGAAGCTCGACGACGCCTTCGGGGCCCATATGAACAAGGCGCTCCAGCTGTCGGTGGACGGCACCACGGTCTCGCTCAAGCCGGACCAGGCCGGGCTCCAGTTCAACGCCCAGGACACGGTCCGCGCCGCCGCGGGCAGCGACTACAACCCGGTCTCCGTGATCGGCTCGCTGTTCGGTCAGCAGCGCGTCGTCGAGCCGGCGATGCCCGTCGACGCGGAGAAGCTGCAGGCCGCCCTGGAGCGCACCGCGGTCGGTTCCGGTTCGGTGAGCGACGGCACCATCAAGTTCGAGTCCGGCAAGGCTGTCGCCGTGTACGGCAAGGCGGGCAAGGGCATCGACGTGGCGGCCTCGACCCAGGCCGTCGAGGACGCGTACCGCGCCCAGGTCGAGACCGGCACCACCACCCCGGTGAAGGTCGCCACCACGACCCGTCAGCCGACCGTCTCGAACGCCGAGGTCGACCGGGAGATGAAGGAGTTCGCGGAGCCGGCGATGTCAGGCATCGTCATCGTTCAGACCGACGCGGTGCACAGCATCAAGTTCGGTCCCGTGTCACTGCCGAAGATCCTCGGCTTCAAGGCCGTCAACGGCAAGCTCGTGGAGACGTACGACCTCAAGGCGCTCAAGGAGGCGTACGGCACCACCTTCGACGGCGTGCAGATCCAGACCGCGGGCGGGAAGCGCGCTGTCACGCCGCAGGACGTCGTCACCGCACTGGGCAAGGTCCTGCGCGGCAAGACGGCGGCGGAGCGCGTCGGAGTCATCGCCACCAAAGCGAGCTGACCTCTGGTCGTCCAAAGCGAGCTGACCTCTGGTCGTCCAAGGCGAGCTGACCTCTGGTCGTCCAAGGCGAGCTGACCGCTGGTCGTCCGCATGAACGGAGCCCCTGCCCGCACCGGGCAGGGGCTCCGTCGTCGCAGCACGGGGACCCCCGGACCGCGCCGCTCGACATGACATCTGTCATCCGGCAGTCAGGACCGCCGACACTGCCGGGCACCGGGCCCGCGCGGCCACGATGGTCCCCATGACGACAACAGCGGCGCCCGCCACCACCCCGGTGGTCGGGTTCGATCAGGTGAGCAAGAGCTACGGGAACGTACGGGCAGTCGACGGGCTGACGCTCGACCTGCACCCGGGCGAGACCGTCGCCCTGCTGGGTCCCAACGGCGCGGGCAAGTCGACCACGCTGGACCTGCTCCTCGGCCTCAAGCACCCCGACACCGGCGCGGTCCGGGTGTTCGGCACCGGCCCCCGCGAGGCGATCGTCGGCGGCCGGGTGGGCGCCATGCTGCAGAGCGGCGGCCTGATGGACGAGGTCACCGTCGGCGAGCTGGTGAAGCTGGCCTGCGATCTGCACCCGAAGCCGTACAGGGTCAGTGAGGTGCTGGCCCGCGCGGGCATCTCGCAGATAGCCGACCGCAAGGTCAACAAGCTCTCCGGCGGCCAGGAACAGCGCGTCCGCTTCGCGCTCGCCACCGCCGGCGCCAACGACCTCATCGTCCTCGACGAGCCCACCACCGGCATGGACGTCTCCGCCCGCCAGGCCTTCTGGGCCACCATGCGCGAGCAGGCCGACCAGGGCAGGACCGTCCTGTTCGCCACGCACTACCTGGAGGAGGCCGACGCCATCGCGGACCGCGTCCTCGTACTGCACCGGGGCCGCCTGCTGGCCGACGGCACCGCCGCCGAGATCAAGGCGAAGGCCGGCGCCCGCCGTATCGCCTTCGACCTGGAAGGCCCCATCGACGAGGCTCCGCTGCGCGCCCTGCCCTTCCTGACCTCGATCGACGTCTCCGGGCACACCGTCCGCATCCAGTCCTCCGACGCCGACGCGACCGTACACGCGCTGTACGGGCTCGGCCTCTACCCCCGCAATCTCGAAGTCGCCGGGCTCGGGCTCGAGCAGGCCTTCGTCGCCATCACGGCCGCCGAGGAGGCGAAGTCGCAGTGAACAGCCTCATCAAGCTCGAGATCACCCGCGCCCTGCGCAACAAGAAGTTCCTGTTCTTCTCGGTGGTCTACCCCTCGGCCCTGTTCCTGCTGATCGCGGGCAGCGCGGACAGCACCACCAAGGTGGACGGCACCGGGCTGACCCTGCCGACCTTCTTCATGGTCTCCATGGCCTCCTTCGGCGCCCTGACCGCGGTCCTGATGGGCAACAGCGAGCGCATCGCGAAGGAGCGCGAGAGCGGCTGGGTACGGCAGCTCAGGCTCACCACCCTGCCGGGCCGCGGCTATGTCCTGGCGAAGACCGCCAGCGCCGCCGTGATCAGCCTGCCGTCGATCGTGGTCGTCTTCGCGGTCGCCGCCGCCGTGAAACACGTACGGCTGGACGCCTGGCAGTGGCTCGCGCTCACCGGCGCGATCTGGGCCGGCAGCCTCGTCTTCGCCGCGCTCGGCGTGGCCATCGGCTATCTCGCGAGCGGCGACGCGGTCCGCCCGATCACGATGATCCTGTACTTCGGGCTCTCGGTGCTCGGCGGCCTGTGGATGCCCACGACCACCTTCCCCGACTGGCTCCAGAAGATCGCGTCCTGGCTGCCCACGCACGCGTACGCTGCCCTCGGGCGATCCATCGAACTGGGCGACGCCCCGCACGCGAAGGACCTCGCCATCCTCGCTGTCTCCTTCCTCCTCTTCGCGGGCGGCGCGGCATGGCTGTACCGGAAGGACACGCTGAAGGCGTGAGCAGCGTCGGCATCGGGCAACACCCGCAGAATCGCAGGCAGAAGATGGTCAAGGCCGTCTGGACCGGCATCTGGCTCGTCTATCTGAGCGCGCCCGTCAGCGACCTGGTGCACGGCGGGCACAGCACCGGTGTCGTCGTACTCGGCTGGTTCGGCCTGGTGGCCTTCGTCGGGTGGTACGGGGCGCTGGTCTTCCGCACCGGCCGCGGCGAGACGACCCCCTTCGTGTTCGTCTCGCTCGTGGTCCTCGCGGCCGAGGCCGCCCTGCTCTCCTTCACCCTGGGGCGGGAGTGGCTCGTCCTGTTCGTGTACGTCTCGATCGCGTCCGGCGCGGTGCTTCCCCTGCGGATGGCGCGCTGGGCCATCCCGGCCGTCTCCGCCGTGCTGACGGGGATCGCCCTGACCGTGTCGGGCGGCAAGGCGTATCTGGCGGGGCTGCTCATCCCGGCGTTCCTCGGCGGGTTCGCCATGACCGGCGTCCGCGAACTGATCCGCACGACGATCGCGCTGCGCGAGGCCCGCGCGACGGTCGCCCAACTGGCCGCGAACGAGGAGCGCCTGCGCCTGGCCCGCGATCTGCACGACCTGCTGGGCCACTCGCTCTCCCTGATCACCCTCAAGAGCGAGCTGGCCGGCCGGATGCTCCCCGACCACCCCGAGAAGGCGGCCCAGCAGGTCGCCGACATCGAACAGGTCAGCCGGCAGGCCCTCGTCGACGTGCGCGAGGCGGTCACCGGGTACCGGCGGCCCCGGCTGTCCGGCGAACTCGCGGGCGCACAGGTCGCGTTGACGGCGGCGGGCGTCACCGCGGACCTGCCCGCCGAGCCGGACCTCACCGATGTCGCCGAGGAGAGCGAGTCCGCGCTCGCCTGGGCGCTGCGGGAAGCGGTCACCAATGTCGTACGGCACAGCGGGGCCCGGCGCTGCACCCTGGAGCTCGTCCGCCGCCAGACACTGGACGGCCCGGTGCTCGAACTGAGCGTGGAGGACGACGGTTCGGGCGGCTCGGGCCATGGTCCGGGCAACGGTCTGACGGGGCTGACCGAGCGGCTGGAGAAGGCGGGCGGAGCCCTGGAGGCGGGCCGGGTGCGGCACGGCTTCCGGCTGGTCGCACGGGTACCGGCGCAGGCCCCCTTCGAGGCCGCCGATCACCCCGTAGGATCCGGTGCATGAGCCGCACGATCAAGGTCCTGCTCGCCGAGGACCAGTCGATGGTCCGCGAGGCGCTGGCCGCGTTGCTGGGCCTCGAGCCCGACATCGAGGTGGTCGCCCAGGTGGCGCGCGGCGACGAGGTGCTGGCCGCGGCCCGCGCCCACGACGTGGACGTGGCGCTCCTCGACATCGAGATGCCGGGCAAGACGGGCATCGAGGCGGCGGCCGAGGTCCACAAGGAACTCCCCGGCATCAAACTGCTCATCCTCACGACCTTCGGCCGCCCCGGCTATCTGCGCAGCGCCATGGAGTCCGGCGCCGACGCCTTCCTCGTCAAGGACGCCCCGGCCGCCCAACTCGCCGCGGCGGTCCGCAAGGTGCTCGCCGGCGAACGGGTCATCGACCCCACCCTCGCGGCCGCCGCCCTCGCCGAGGGTGCCAACCCCCTGACCGACCGCGAGCGCGAGATCCTCCGCGCGGCGGCCGACGGCTCCACCAACGCCGAACTGGCCACCGCCCTCCACCTCTCCCAGGGCACGGTCCGCAACTACCTCTCGACAGCGATCCAGAAGCTGGCGGCACGCAATCGCGCGGAGGCGGTCCGGATAGCACGAGAGAAGGGCTGGTTGTAATCACCGTCGAGGCAGGCGCCCCTGAAAGGGGCGCGGGGAACTGCGCGACCAGCCGAATCGGACCCGCAGTCGCCATCTGTCTCCAAAGCCCCACGGCGCAAAGGCGAACTCAGTTCAACATCGCCCGAGCCGCCCGAGCCTGCCCCCGAACCTTCTCCGCCGAAGGCGGATCCACCGCGGCGACCACATCGGCGTAGGCATCCAACTCCGCAGCTCCACCCAGAAAATCCCCACGCTGCACAAGCAACTGAGCCCGCTCGTAGCGCAACCGCGCAGGGTGCGAAGGCAACAGCAGCGACAACTCCACCGCCCACAGGCCGACATCCGACCGCTCCGGCCGCGCCGCCGCCCACGCCCGGACGTTGTTCAGGATCCGCACGACCACGTCGAGCGGAGGGGCGGGGACGAGCATCGAGGGATCGAGAGGCGCCCCGGTGGCGCCCTGCACGAGCAGCTCGGCATCGGAGCCGCTCAGCACCCGCCCCCCGTCGAAGGGGTCGGCGAGCACCTGCTGCTCGGCAGGCCCGAAGCCCACCACGAAATGCCCGGGCAGGGCGACCCCGTACACCGGCGCGCCGGCCCGCCTGGCCACCTCCATCCACACCACGGAGAGCAGGATGGGCAGCCCGCGCCGCCGCCGCAGCACCGCGTGCAGGAGCGACGACTCCAGCCGTTGATAGTCCCCGGGCGAGCCCCGGAACCCGCAGCGCCCGCCGAGCAGCTCGGCGAGCGCGGTCGCCCAGGGCAGCGCCCCACCGGGCCGGAACGGCAGCTGTCCGGCGAGCCGGTCGAGTTCGATCTGCGCCGCGTCGGTCCCCGCCTCGTCCAGCGTGCCGTCCGCCGCCGCCCCGATCAGCAGACACAGCGCCGCCAGGTCGGGCCGCTCGGACCGCGCCTCCTCGGCGAACCTGCGCCGCACCTCGGCGGCCCGCTCCGGCTCCGGGGGATGGGGGGAAGGCATGGCGGTCTCGTACCCCTTCACGCCGGTCGACGGCGGTCGTCGGCGGACACCTCAGGCGCACGGTAGTGGTGGTACGTGTGATGCACCGCGAAGCCCATCCCGGCGTACAGCGCCCGCGCCCCGGCGTTGTCCGCCTCCACCTGGAGCCAGGCCGCCGAGGCGCCCTCGTCCAGGGCACGACGGGCGAGCGCGGCCATGACGGCGGTGGCGAGGCCCCGGCGGCGCTGGGCGGGGTCGACCTCGACGGCCGCGAAACCGGCCCACCGCCCGTCGACGACACACCGCCCGATCGCGGCCGGAGGCTCCCCCTCGGCGCCGGGCACCGTCGCGAACCACACCGAGGGCCCGCTGCCCAGGACGTGCAGCGCGACCTCGCTCAGCCCCTTGCGCTGGTAGCGGCCCAGCCATGCCTCGTCGGCCACGCGGGCGAGGACCACCCCGGAGGCCTCCGGGGCCTCGCGGTCGGCGAGCGGCGCGAGGGCGCCGATCCACAGCCCGGCGCTCACCTCACGCGCCCAGCCGCGCGCCTCCAGCTCCGCGCACAGCACCTCCTGGGTGCCCTCGGCCCCGGTGGCGGTCTGGACGTAGGCGGGCAGGTCACGGGCCGCGTACCAGTCGCGTACGTACGTCAGCGCCTCGTCGAGCGGCACGCCCGGGTCGCCGAGCGGCAGCACGGAGTTCGCGCGCCGGGTGAACCCGGAGGCCGCCCGCAGCTCCCAGTCGCCGAGCCGCTCGCTCTCCACCGGCCGCCAGGCCCGCGCGGCGACCCGCGCCAGCTCCTCGTACGAGGCCGCGGGGCCCCGCCGACGCGCCGGAGCGGCCGGTACGACTTTGCCCGCGACCAGCGAGGACTCCGGAATCCGGACGATCTCGCCGTCCCGTCGTGTGATCAGCAGCACACCCTTGTTCCATGATGTGAGAACACCGACCGTGTCAGTGAACTTCTCACCCCGGGCGG
This sequence comes from Streptomyces sp. NPDC007095, assembly GCF_040634475.1. Taxonomy (NCBI): domain Bacteria; kingdom Bacillati; phylum Actinomycetota; class Actinomycetes; order Kitasatosporales; family Streptomycetaceae; genus Streptomyces; species Streptomyces sp. NPDC007095. The sequence goes on along the minus strand of NZ_JBEYFS010000010.1, from coordinate 8,058 downwards.
CACCTTCGATATCTACGATCATCCGCCGAACAGAGACACGTTTGCCCACGTCAGCAGCGGTGACTCGGACCTCGAGACGTCCGGCCGCAGAGATTTCCACAGGTCAGTTCACCCCTCCTGTATGGATCACGCCCCGGAACGGAGATACTAGGTGCGGGCATCGACGACGCCGCGCTCCCGCGCGCCAGGCGGCGGAGCCTATGGAGGCCCGCCAGCGCCCTATCGAGGAGGAACGACAGCGTGACCTACGTCATCGCGCAGCCTTGTGTCGACGTCAAGGACAAGGCGTGCATCGAGGAGTGCCCGGTCGACTGCATCTACGAGGGCTCCCGGTCCTTGTACATCCACCCGGACGAATGCGTCGACTGTGGAGCCTGTGAGCCGGTGTGCCCGGTCGAGGCGATCTTCTACGAGGACGACACTCCCGAAGAGTGGAAGGACTACTACAAGGCGAACGTCGAGTTCTTCGACGAGCTCGGCTCGCCCGGCGGCGCCAGCAAGCTCGGTCTGATCGAGCGCGACCACCCCTTCATCGCAGCGCTGCCGCCGCAGAACCAGTAAGCGGCCGTACTTACGCGCCGCCTCGGTCCCGTACGGTTCGATCCCTCGATCGCCGTACGGGGCCGAGGCGTTTGCCGTGGCAGCCCGTACCGGCCACAGGCGTGCAGGCCGTGTGTGTACGGGTCGTACGAACGAGAAAGTGAGCCCGATCCCGTGTCCGCAGTCTCCGACCGGCTTCCCGTCTTCCCCTGGGACAAGCTGGAGCCCTTCAAGGCGACGGCCGCCGCTCATCCGGGCGGCATCGTCGACCTGTCCGTCGGCACCCCGGTCGACCCGGTGCCCGAGCTGATCCAGAAAGCTCTGGTCGCGGCCGCGGACTCGCCGGGCTATCCCACGGTGTGGGGCACGCCCGAACTGCGGGACGCGCTCACGGGCTGGGTCGAGCGGAGGCTCGGCGCGCGGGACGTCACGCACCACCACGTGCTCCCGATCGTCGGCTCCAAGGAACTCGTCGCCTGGCTCCCCACCCAGCTGGGCCTGGGCCCCGGCGACAAGGTGGCGTACCCGCGCCTCGCGTACCCGACGTACGAGGTCGGCGCGCGCCTGGCCCGCGCGGACCACGTGGTCTACGACGACCCCACGGAGCTGGACCCGGCCGGCCTGAAGCTCCTGTGGCTGAACTCCCCGTCGAACCCGACGGGCAAGGTCCTCTCCGCCCAGGAACTCACGCGGATCGTCGCGTGGGCCCGCGAGCACGACATCCTCGTGTTCTCCGACGAGTGCTACCTCGAGCTGGGCTGGGAGGCCGATCCGGTCTCGGTCCTGCACCCGGACGTCTGCGGCGGCTCGTACGAGGGGATCGTCTCGGTCCACTCGCTCTCGAAGCGCTCGAACCTGGCCGGCTACCGCGCCGCGTTCCTCGCCGGTGACCCCGCTGTCCTCGGCGACCTCCTCCAGATCCGCAAGCACGGCGGCATGATGACGTCCGCGCCGACCCAGGCCGCGGTGGTCGCCGCCCTCGCGGACGACGTCCACGTCCGCGAACAGCGCGAGCGCTACGCGGCCCGCCGCACCGCCCTGCGCGAGGCGCTGCTGCGCCACGGTTTCCGCATCGAGCACAGCGAGGCGAGCCTGTACCTGTGGGCCACCCGCGGCGAGTCCTGCTGGGACACCGTCGCCCATCTGGCCGAACTGGGCATCCTCGTCGCCCCGGGCGACTTCTACGGCGAGGCGGGCGAGAACTTCGTCCGCGTGGCGCTGACGGCGACGGACGAGCGGGTGGCGGCGGCGGTAGAGCGCCTGGGCTGAGAAACCCCCTGGCGAGGAGCGCGCCCTTCAGGGGAGCGGGGCTCTGACATTTGCGGCTCCGCCGCATGGGCGTGCCCAGCCCCCACCGGCCCGCACACCAGGACCCGGCATGCGCGAAGGGGTCCAGGGAAACTCCCTGGACCCCTTCGCCGTACAGCTACAGCATGTGCACGGCCCCGGCGCCTAGCCGAGGGGCAGCCCCTTCAGCGGCAGCTGCCCCGTGGGCAGACCGCCCTTGGTCACCGCGTCCGTCGGAAGACCACCACCGGCGGTCTTCGCGGTGTCACCGAGCAGACCCCCGGCCTGCCCCGCGGCGTCTCCGGCCACCTTCTGCGCGGCCGGCGTCGCCGTCCTGGCGACACTGCCACCCGTCTTGCCCGCGGCCGGGACGGCCTTCTTGAGGGCGTTGCCGCCGGTCGTGCCCGCGAGCCCGGTGACGTTCCGCGTCGCACCGTCGACCGTGTTGCCGACGTGCGCGCCGTCCAGAGCGGTCAGTCCGCCGAGGTCGGGCGTGGCCGGGAGTTCGGCCGCTGCGCTGGCGGAGCCGGCCGCACCGACCACGGGCGCCGCTCCCGCTGCGATGAGCAGCGCGGCACGGGCGATCCGGCGGGTCAGGGGGAGGGACATGATGCTCCTTAGACGGAAGAGAACGGTGAAGTGTCCACCCGTGCCCGGGAGTTGACCGTTCGGCCGCCGACTGGCTGTCGGGCGGCCCGTTGATCGTTCCGGGCTCGGACGCAGTGACTACCGCTCGAGACCCGCGAAGGTTGCGGTGGCCCGACGTAAAGAGTTGGTAATGCGTCGCATTATCGGTTGTGGATAAAAACGGGCAAAGGGCATCCGGTCGGAAAGTCTGCCGAATCCTTACGGCTCTTTGTTTCCAAGGGGTCCGGCGGATTCTGGAGTGAGCACGCGAAAACCTGCTCGCAGCGGCGGCGCGCCACGCCGGGCATCCCCCGTACAGGTGAGGCCCCGCACTACTGCGCGGTGACGATGCGGACCTCGGCGGCGGACTGCGTCGTCGAACCGCCCTTGGCGTCCGCCGCGCGCCACTCGCCGTTCCTTTCCCCCGCCGTCCACTCCCGCCCCGCGTAGGAGACCCGTTGGATGTGCAGCGCCGAGGAGTTGGCCACCGCCCAGTGCGCCAGCTCCCAGCCGCGCTGGCGGACGGTGGAGCCGCCCGTGGGGTCCTTGCGCACGGGCACGGTCACGGTCCGGCCGGAGACGGTCGGCGAGGGGGTCGGCGTCGGAGAAGCCGCCGAGGAGGCGGAGGAGCCCGCGGTGCTCACATCGGCTCCCGCATCCTGCACCACCTCGCGCCCGAAGTCCCGTACGAGCGCGGCGCGCACCGAGTCCGGGCCGCCGACCGGGGTCGCCCCCGGGCGGCCCTCACAGGTCAGCGTGGCCGCCGCGCGGCCGGTCAGGGCCGCGGCCAGCAGCGTCGCGTCCGGCTCGTGCTTCGCGTACGCCTGCGGATAGCCGCTGCGCTGCACGCGCTGCGCGGCGACGGTGAGCGGCAGCCGCGTGTAGCCCGGCACCTTGGCCAGGTGTTCGTAGAACATGCCGGCCGCGTACGTCGGGTCCATGATCTGCTTCGTCGTCCCCCAGCCCTGCGAGGGGCGCTGCTGGAACAGACCGAGCGAGTCCCGGTCGCCGTGCTGGATGTTGCGCAGCCCCGACTCCTGGAGCGCGGTTGCGAGGGCGATGGCCACGGCGCGCTCCGGCAGTCCGCGGGTGGTGCCGACCGCCGAGATCGTCGCCGCGTTCACCGCCTGCTCCGGGGTGAACTCGTACGACGCGTGGTCGCTCTTGCCCGAGACGACTCTGCAGCGTGGCGCACCCGTCCCTCCTGTGAGGTACTGCACCGCGAGGTATCCCGCGAGCGCGAGCATAACTACGACGGCCGCCCCGAAACGGAAGAGGCGGCCGCGCCGGACAGGAGTGGGGGACGGCTCTGGCACGCGTACAAGGTACTGGAGGCGACTGTTGGCGGCGTGTGAGGTTGTGGACAACCCGTGCGCGGCAGAGCGCCGAGCAGGGGGCGCTAGGGTCGAGGGCATGGCCGACACCACCCTTGACCTCACGCTGGACGCCGCCGAGCTCACCGCGCGGCTCGTCGACTTCCCCTCGGAGAGCGGCAACGAGAAGCCGCTCGCGGACGCCGTCGAGGCCGCCCTGCGTGCCCTGCCGCATCTGACGGTCGACCGGTACGGCAACAACGTCGTGGCGCGTACGAACCTGGGGCGGGCCGAGCGTGTGATCCTCGCCGGCCACATCGACACGGTCCCCATCGCCGGCAACGTGCCCTCGCGCCTCGACGAGGACGGCGTCCTGTGGGGCTGCGGCACCTGTGACATGAAGTCCGGCGTCGCCGTACAGCTGCGCATCGCGGCCACGGTCCCCGCCCCCAACCGCGACCTCACCTTCGTGTTCTACGACAACGAAGAGGTCGCCGCCCACCTGAACGGCCTGAAGCACGTCGCCGAGGCCCACCCCGACTGGCTGGCGGGCGACTTCGCGATCCTCCTGGAGCCGACGGACGGCCAGGTGGAGGGCGGCTGCCAGGGCACGCTCAGGGTGTTCCTGAAGACCAAGGGGGAGCGAGCCCACTCCGCGCGCGCGTGGATGGGCTCCAACGCGATCCACGCGGCGGCCCCGATCCTCGCCAAGCTCGCCGCCTATGAGCCGCGCACGCCGGTCGTGGACGGCCTCCGGTTCCACGAAGGCCTCAACGCCGTCCGCATCGAGGGGGGCGTGGCCACCAACGTCATCCCCGACGCCTGCACCGTCGTCGTCAACTTCCGCTACGCGCCCGACCGCAGCGAGGCGGAGGCCGAGGCCTTCGTCCGTGACTTCTTCGCCGACTGCGACATCGACGAGTTCATCGTCGACGACCACACGGGCGGGGCCCGGCCCGGCCTGACGCACCCGGCCGCCGCGGCCTTCCTGGCGGCCGTCGGCGGCGAGGCCCGCCCCAAGTTCGGCTGGACGGACGTCGCCCGCTTCAGCGCGCTCGGAGTGCCCGCGGTGAACTACGGGCCCGGCGCGCCGCTCCTCGCCCACAAGGTGGACGAGCGGGTGCGGGCGTCGGAGATCCCGGAGGCGGAGGAGCGTCTGCGCGCCTGGCTGACGTCCTGAGGGCCGCCCGAACCTTTGCGGTGCACGGCGGACATGCGCATGTCCCCCCTCCGTAACCAGCCTGGATCTACGCTGGGGCTGAACCACCTGCAAGCGGAGGGAGCGCACATGGCTACTGGCAACCCCGAGGGCAAGAAGCAGCCACCGGAGGAGCAGCGGCTGGGGCCGGTACTGCGCAGGCGGGGCCAGGTGCAGTCGAGCACCACGGACCAGCGGCTGCTGGACGCGGGCGGCCCCTCCGACTGGGTGCACACCGACCCCTGGCGAGTCCTGCGCATCCAGTCGGAGTTCATCGAAGGCTTCGGCACGCTCGCCGAACTCCCGCCCGCGATCAGCGTCTTCGGTTCCGCCCGTACGCCGGTGGACTCGCCCGAGTACGAGGCGGGGGTGGCGCTCGGCCGAGGCCTGGTCGAAGCCGGCTTCGCCGTCATCACGGGCGGCGGGCCCGGCGCGATGGAAGCCGCCAACAAGGGCGCCTGCGAGGCCAAGGGCATCTCGGTCGGCCTGGGCATCGAGCTCCCCTTCGAACAGGGCCTCAACCCCTACGTCGACATCGGCCTCAACTTCCGGTACTTCTTCGTCCGCAAGATGATGTTCGTCAAGTACGCCCAGGGCTTCGTGGTTTTGCCCGGCGGCCTCGGCACCCTCGACGAACTCTTCGAGGCCCTCACCCTCGTCCAGACCCAGAAGGTCACCCGCTTCCCGATCGTCCTCTTCGGTACGGCGTACTGGGGCGGTCTCGTCGACTGGCTCAAGAACACCCTGATCGCCCAGGGCAAGGCCTCGGAAAAGGACCTCCTCCTGTTCCACCTCACGGACGAGGTGGAGGAAGCGGTGGCCTTGGTCTCCAAGGAGGCAGGCCGGTAGAGGAGCGGCCCCGCAAGGGGCGCGGGGAACTGCGCGACCAGCCCCCACCCGCCCGCAGCCGAAGAACGCACCCCGGGGGTCTGGAGCGGAGCCCCCAGGTCAGGGACGGGTAGGGGCGGCGCGGGCGAGGAAGGTCTACGCCAGGCCCCGGCGGGCCACCGTCGGAGGGCGGTGGCCCGCGATCGACGTCACCATGTCCAGGACCTGACGGGTCTCGGCGACCTCGTGGACGCGATACACCTGCGCTCCCAGCCACGCGGATACCGCCGTCGTGGCCAACGTACCCACCACCCGCTCCTTCACCGGCCTGTCGAGCGTCTCCCCGACGAAGTCCTTGTTGGAGAGGGAGACAAGCACGGGCCACCCCGTCTCCACCATCTCGCCCAGCCGCCGAGTCGCCTCCAGGCTGTGCCGGGTGTTCTTCCCGAAGTCGTGCCCGGGGTCGATCAGCACGGACTCCCGGGGTACGCCCAGGGCCACCGCCCGCTCGGCCAGCCCCAGGGTCACCCGCAGAATGTCGGCCATGACGTCGTCGTAGGCGATCCGATGCGGCCGCGTTCGAGGCTCGGCGCCCCCGGCATGGGTGCACACAAGCCCCACCCCGTACCGCGCGGCCACCTCCGCGAGCCGAGGATCCACGCCACCCCACGCGTCGTTGAGCAGATCGGCCCCCGCCTCGCAGACCGCCTCCCCGACCTCGTGCCGCCAGGTGTCGACGCTGATGATCACGTCCGGGAACCGCCGCCGCACCTCGGCGACGAAGCCGACCGTACGGCGCGCCTCCTCCTCGGCGGTCACCTCTTCCCCGGGCCCGGCCTTCACCCCGCCGATGTCGATGATGGCGGCGCCCTCGGCCACCGCCTGCTCCACGCGGGCGAGCGCGGGCTCGTCGCGGAAGGTGGCTCCCTGGTCGTAGAAGGAGTCCGGGGTCCGGTTCACGATGGCCATGATCACCGGCTCGTGCGGGTCGAATTCGTGCCTGCCCAGCCTGAGCATCCCCTGTGACCTCTCCTGGTAAGTCCCACTGCTTAGCCGCCTGCGACCTTAACTGTCAGACTCGCATGGCACGATCGGACCCTGACACTTTCGGCGCCGGACCGCTTCGGCACTCGTCAGACATTTTCAGTAGCTTCAGTACTTTCGCGCCGACGCCCAACGCGTCGGCACCAGAGCGTGGGGACCTCAGCGATGTTCATGTTCTTGTTCCTGGTCGTCGCGCTCGCCGTCGTGGTCGCCGCGGTGACACTGTCCGTGGTGGGCGGCGGCGAGAGCGCCCCCCTTCCCGACGCCGAGCCCGATCGGCTGGTGGACCCGCTGCCCCAGGACCGGCCGGTGAACCGCGCGGACGTGGAGTCCGTGCGCTTCCCGCTCGCCGCCCGCGGCTACCGCATGGCGGACGTGGACGACGCCCTCGGCCGGCTCGGCGCCGAGCTCGCCGAGCGGGACGCCAGGATCGCCGACCTGGAGGCCGCGCTGGCCGGCGCCCGCGCCACCGCGACCACCTCGCTGCGCAAGCCGGCCGAGGGGGAGCAGCAGTGAGCGATGCGCTCGCCGGGCCCGACGGCGCGCTGCGCTGCCCCTGGGCCCTGTCCACCGAGGACTACGTCTCGTACCACGACAAGGAGTGGGGCCGCCCGGTCCACGGCGACGACGCGCTGTACGAGCGACTCTGTCTGGAGGCCTTCCAGTCGGGCCTGTCCTGGATCACGATCCTGCGCCGCCGGCCGGGTTTCCGGGCCGCCTTCGCCGACTTCGAGATCGCCTCGGTGGCCGCGTTCACGGACGACGACAAGGAGCGCCTCCTCGGCGACCCGGGCATCATCCGCAACCGCGCCAAGATCGAGGCGACCGTCGCCAACGCGCGCGTGCTGGCCGACTGGACGCCGGGCGAGCTGGACGAGCTGATCTGGTCCTTCGCCCCGGACCCGGCCACCCGCCCGGCCCCGAAGCGGCTGGCCGACGTCCCGGCCGTCACCGACGAGTCGACGGCTCTCTCCAAGACCCTCAAGAAGCGCGGCATCCGCTTCGTGGGCCCGACCACGGCCTACGCGCTCATGCAGGCGTGCGGCCTGGTCAACGACCACTTGGAGGATTGCGCGGCCAGGAGCGCCCCCTAGGTCCTGTCGTCAAATTCCCGTCGTCCGCCCGTAGGGCGGGCCCTGCGGCGTCAGGTGCGTGCTCTCGGCGTGCCGGGCACAGGCCCTCGTACTGGACGTACTCGGGTCTGTGCCTGGTGCGGTGAGA